>NZ_JBHIOY010000002.1:279876-288672 GCF_042195785.1 Bartonella sp. AP58NXGY
CAGTTCCCAAGGCAAGGATATCCTATATTGAATCGAGAAAAATTATTGGTTTGCACGTCATAAAAAGGAGGGATAAAAATATTTGAAGAAAGGGCTGAATGCCTTTTATGAATTCTCTCAGATGTTAAGAGCTGTTGTAACATTGGGGAAATGGTATTATAACGCGCAGCTGGTACTTTCATGAGGTAAAGAGGGGAGTGAGGTAAAGAGGGGAGTGAGGTAAAGAGGGGAGTGAGGTAAAGAGGGGAGTGAGGTAAAGAGGGGCATGAGGTAAAGAGGGGCATGAGGTAAAGAGGGAAGTGAGGTAAAGAGGGGAGTGAGGTAAAGAGGGGAGTGAGGTAAAGAGGGGAGTGAAGTAAAGAGGGGTGTGAGGTAAAGAGGGGAGTGAGGTAAAGAGGGGAGTGAAGTAAAGAGGGGTGTGAAGTAAAGAGGGGAGTGAGGTAAAGAGGGGAGTGAGGTAAAGAGGGGAGTGAGGTAAAGAGGGGAGTGAGGTAAAGAAGGGCATGAAGTAAAGAGAAGCGTGCTTAATGGCTTATACACTTACAGTGGCTGTTTTGAAATGAGCTTGAATGTGCTGGGAAATATTAAATGTGAATGAGAAATGCAAATATATTTCTGTTTTGGATGTTCTATTGGGAGTGAAGAGAAAGATCCCATTCAAGAACACGATAAATAAAAGCATAAAATGTGTAATTGCCGCGATTTAAAAGATATTGTCGTGGAGGTTTTTGAAAGTCATGAAGCGGAAAAGTAACGCTGCATGTTAGCTTTTACCCTTGAAATTTCCTATCATTTCAAAATGAAATTATAGACCCATTATGGAAATTACGCTAAAAGATATGTGCAATATGCGCGCTTTGATCTGGTCTATAAAAGCTGACTGCTTGCTCTTAATCGTTTTAATATCTGTCTTAAAATAGCGGCTGTATGAGCGATAAAGGTTGATGAACAGGAAAGGGCTTTATGCGGCTTTAAGTTCTCATCGTTAAGGTTTGAGGAACTATAGAGGTTGATTTAAAAAGATTGGACAATCTTTTTGTGCTTCATAGAACGGATTAGAAATTTTTTTGGAGAGGGGAACCTTCCCTTGTTTATTATTTGAAAGGCGCTTTAAGACAAAATATCAAAATAAGTATCAGGAACAGAGAGGCTATAAACAATCCCTTCTTCTGTTAATGTGAGCGAAGCTGAACCATTGACAGAAATGGGAACGATTTTTTCAAGAACGGCACTGCCAAAACAAGCTTTTATATTGTTTGTGGGAGAGACGTTGGATTCGAAATTTTCATTCCAAGTGATGATAAGTTGCGTTTTGCCATTCAGTTTTGTTTCGATTTCACAGCGTACACAGACACTACCCTTTTCTTGCGATAAAACACCAAAAGAAAGAGAATTGACAATCAATTCATGGAAAGCCAAACCAATATGCAAAGCGGCATTGGGAAAGAGGTAAGGATCTACGCCTTCAAGTGAAAAACGTTCTGTTTCTTTCATTAAATAGCCTAAAGCTTGCGTTTGGACTAATTCGCGAAATTGAGCACCACGCCAATCAGAATCGGTGATCAGATCTTGAGAATGAGAAAGAGAATGAAGACGACCTTGAAATTTGCGTAGAAAAACTTGAAGAGATTCAGTATAGCGTGCGGTTTGGCTGGCAATACTTTGAATGATCGCGAGAAGATTTTTAGAACGGTGGCTTACTTCTCGAAGGAGGATTTTAAGCACTTGTTCACGGCGGCGTAAGCCGGAAATGTTAACACCAGTAGTGATAATACCGATAATATCTCCGTTATCATTGCGGTGGCAATCAATAGAAAATTTGTACCAAATCTCTTGTTTGCTTATATCTTCAAAACGTGCTTCAACAGTTTGCATTTTACCACTGGCTAAAACTTGCAGTTTGATGGTTTCCATATTGTCTGCAAGGTCAAGCGAAAAAAAGTCGCTGTCACGACACCCAACCCGCCATTTATGGTGCAAATGGTGCGGCAAGTTTTCAGCCCATAAATAAACCAGATTTGTTGCCTGATAGAGAACACAAATATCAGCACCATGAATCGCTTGCATGAGCGCACTCATGTGCGATCTTTCCATGGGAGGCTTTGAAAGAGGTGTAACGACCATAATTTTAAGATGTTACTCTGTTCTAAGCTGCTTTAGAAGCATTCTCTTGAAAAAATAAAGCTTGGGAAATAAGCGCTTTCACCATATCAGGGTTAAAAGGTTTGGTCACTAAAAAAGTTGGTTCTGGACGCTCGCCGGTCAGCAGCCTTTCGGGAAAAGCCGTGATGAAAATTACCGGTATACGGTCATTTTTCAAAATCTCGTTGACCGCATCAATACCTGAACTGTTATCGGCTAATTGAATATCAGCCAAAATCAACCGTGGTTTTTTCTTATGATACATGATGACAGCTTCATCGCGCGTTCGCGCTATTCCTACAACATGATGACCTAGGCTTTCTACCATTTGCTCAATATCAAGCGCAATAAGAGGTTCATCTTCAATAATCATCACTTCAGTGGCAATTTGTTGAGAAATATCAAGGGATGCTTGGTTGAGAAGCTTGCGGAATTCCTTCGTATCCAGATTCATGATTTCGCTGGCTTCTTGTTCATGAAACCCTTCAACGGCAATGAGCAAAAATGCTTGGCGTGCACGGGGCGTGAGATACGATAATTTGGCACTGGTTTTTTGTTCAAGACCAAATTGGGGCAGGGGTTCAGGAATATTCGGTGTGGTTTGGTCAAAAAGATGGCAAAAAAGCCAATAAGTTCCAATTCGATCACTGGAGGCTTTGGGAAAAATGGAGATGTCGGCAATGAGTGCTTCCAGCATCGCTGATACATAAGCATCTCCAGAAAATTGGCTGCCGGTGACAGAGCGGGCAAAACGCCGAAGATAGGGAAGATGCGGGGCAATGCGCGTTGATAATGACATAATTTATAACTCCTTTTACCTTGCAAGCATTTTGTTGGTTGAAATTCTCAACCGATAAAAAAGTTCCTTGATTTGTATGGAACTTTTTACCGATAGCTATATTTACAACCATAAGGCGAAAAAATTCTTCGCGGTGCTACTGATATTATATGGATTAGGGGGATGAAAAATGAACGACCGTGATGAAAAAAATCTCACCACACAATTTACAGTTGGGGATGATCTTCTCGGGGTCAATAGCGAAATAGCACGGAAATTACGCCAATTTTACATGGAAATTCAGGAAGAAGCACTACCACGGTGTTTGCTCGAGCTTTTAGAGAAGTTGGAGCGCGCAGAGCAATTTAGCTTAAACAATGTGGAAAAGGTTTGAATCCTTTATGTCAAAGTGCACAAAAAACTTTAAACAAGAACTCCTGTTGGTGTTGCCGGCTTTACGCGCTTTTGCTGTTTCTTTAAGTGGCAAGCACGATAAAGCCGAAGATTTGGTCCAAGATACTGTTATGAAAGCATGGGCTAAGCAAGACAGTTTTGAGATGGGAACCAATCTTAAAGCGTGGCTTTTTACGATTTTGCGTAATGAATTTTATAGTCAAATGCGCAAAAAAGGAAGAGAAGTTCAAGATACTGATGGCGTGTTTACTCAAAATGTCGCTGTGCACCCTGCTCAATATGGATCCCTTGATTTGCAAGATTTTAAAAAAGCCTTAAATCTGCTTTCTGCTGATCAAAGAGAAGCCATTATTCTCATTGGGGCATCAGGATTTTCCTATGAAGATGCTGCAGCTATTTGTGGGTGTGCTGTTGGAACCATTAAAAGCCGTGTGAGTAGGGCGCGTAATCGATTACAAGAACTTCTTAATGTCAATGGTGAATCCGATTATGGTCCTGATTCTTATTCCGCTGGGAGTACATTATGTTCATTTAACGGCTAAAAAAGCATAATAATTATGATCGATAGCCTTGTTTTTTTTATTCCCGTTATAGCTATTACAGTAAAGTCAGTATCTGAGGAAATTCAGAGTGTTTGGCGTGTATCCTTTGGAACACAAGAAAAGCCTGTATGAAACTCTCTCACGGGCTTTTGACCTTATGGTCCATAAGGCTGCCTTCCTTTGTGCTGAAAAATGACGTCTTTCAAGTTCGCCAATGGAAATTCTATGACAACAAAGACAAATTTGCTGCCTCAAATGCCTTCTTCTGATGTAACAATATCACGCTGGCGATGGGCAGCGATTGTTGTTTCTCTTGTTATGGCTCTTTTAGCATCGGTTTTTATTATGTTGCTTTCAAATGCCGTTGATAGAGAAGTCGCTCAGTTGAATACAAGTTCAGAATTGCGCGAACAGGCTGATTTGGTTCTTATTAGCTTGATTGATATGGCTGTTGCTGATCGCAGTTATGCAAAAACGCGCAAGGTGGAAGATAAAATACGTTTTGAAAATTCAGAGCGGGAGTTGGGGGATATTCTCGATTATATAGCTCTTATTGTTTATGCGCATCCGCAATGGGATGAGTGGTTTAGGGCTTTTAAAAAGGAAGTCGAAGCAAGACAAGCATTTATGAATGCCCATATGCATGCTCTTGATACAGGGACTGATCAATCTTCTCAACCTTCCACATCTTTGGAAGTATCAAAGATTCCCGTGGCACGTTTAGCACAATTGATGACAAGTTTTATTAATGGGGATGATGTGGTGCGCCAAAAACAGCGCGAGGGTATCGCATTGATGCGTGCTGCTTTAACATTGGCGGCTATTGTTTCTGTTGTCAGTACTTTTGTTTCAGCCTATTTTGTTATTAATCGTTTTCATCGTGATGTGCGTTCTTTAAAATTATATCAATTGCTGCTCCATAGCGAAAATATCGCTCTAGAAGCACGCGTGAAGGAACGAACACAAGAATTAGAAAAAGCACGCAATCACGCCGAGAAAGAACGCCAACGGGTTGAAATATTGTTGCAGGATGCAAGCCATCGCATTGGCAATTCTCTTGCTACGGTGTCTTCTTTGCTGGGGCTTCAGTTAAGTCGGAGTAAAAATGAAGAAGTTCGTGCTGTTCTAGGGGCTGCACGGGATCGTATTCAGACAATTTCCACAGCACATCGTCGTTTGCGTTTAAGTGATGATATGGAAACGACATTATTGGCAGAGTTTCTCAGTTCTGTTGTGCATGATGTCGAATTGGCGGTTCCTTTTGAATTGCGTGAAAATATCACCATTCACACCAACTTTAAAGAGTGTCGACTGTCTTCAAGAGATGCAACAACTCTTGGAATTATCCTGGGTGAGTTGCTGACTAATTCCTTAAAACATGCCTTTCCTGATCAACGGTCGGGTCATATTTATATCTCCTTTGGTCCTGAGCCAAATGGACAATTGATGCTCATTGTAGAAGATGATGGCGTGGGGATGAAGAGCCAAACTTTAAAACAAAAGACAGGACTTGGTCGTGTGGTTGTGGAACAGCTTTGTATGCAATTTGGTGAAAAACCTCTGTTTGAAACTTCTGCTTTAGGAGGCACAAAGATTGTCATTCCTTTGCCAAAACTTAGCACGAATAGTTCAAAAAAAACCTCTGACTGATTTTTTAAAATGGTAAATTTTCTCTTTGTTAGTGGTAAACTTCCTTTGATTTATCGCGAAGGCATGGGGAGGGCGCCTTTTCACAAGAAGGAGGATAAAATAAGGCTTTAATAGCGCAAACACATCACTCTTCATCTTAGAATTGTTGATTGTCTTCAAGAAAGGCAACTTTATTTTTTCATCTTTTGGTGTCATGTTTGTTTCTGACTTTTTGCTTTATTGACTCTAATTATGGCTTTTAACATTCTCCTTGCTTAAAGCTTTGAAGTGCTGAAGTTAGCCTGTAAATTTATTTTGAATAAGAGCTTGCTTGAACCAATAATATTTACATTGATACGCTCGTTTTTCTTTGCAAAGAGAGAGTTTTTCACGTTTTATTCTTTTTGTAAGGGCTGTTAAAATTTTAAATAGAGGGTGTTTTTGTAAGCGTGTGGGAGAAATATTCTTAAGGTAAAACGTGCTCGTAAAACTCATGAAACACCCTCCTTTAGGGCTTTAAATAGCATCAGTGTTCAACCAGTGGAATCTGTTCAATAAAAAGCTGGATTGTTTATAGAGTGATGGGCGTTTTAGAATCTTCAACCTTTAGGGGCTACATCTTTGATTTAAGATTTTATTGCATGGCAAATAAGGGCATTTCTATCGTTTTAATAAAAGAAAAAAGAAGCGTTAGCTTTTTTGAGTGTCATATTTTGCACTTTTCTGTTGTGGGTAAACCTGAAAAGGAGAGCGTTTAATTTTTGATCCTTGTTATGCTGCTTTGTGGTTACATCTTTCGGCGTATCCTTTACAGATCTTTAAAGTACGGAAATTTCTTTGAGAAAAGTTAAGCGCTCAAGCATATTTTTTAGATGTTTTAAGTCAATAAAAAACTGCCGGCGCTTTTATGCTTTAAGTCTCTTCAGAGGGTGTTATCGGGCTGTTTATCAAAGAATCAATATTGTTTTTTTCTTGTAGGAATGTTTGTAGGTCTTGATTGGTTAAGGCTTTGCTATCCGGTATACGGATGCGCATGGGATCAACTTTGACGCCATTGACGATGATTTCAAAATGACAATGGGGTCCGGTTGCCATTCCTGTTGATCCGACATATCCAATGATTTGTCCTTGTCGTACTTTTACGCCTGGTTTGATGTCTGGTGCATAACGACTTTGATGTGAATAACTGCTGACATACCCATTGGCATGTTGAATTTCCGTGTGATTTCCATAGCCGCCTGTTACACCTACTTTTGTGACAATACCATCTCCTACAGCAATAATGGGAGATCCTTTAGGAGCAACCCAATCAACACCCGTATGCATGCGAATATAGCCTAAAATAGGGTGTTTGCGTGGGCCAAAGGGAGAGCCAAAAATGCCATTTGGTGTGGGTTTGCGTAGCAAGAAAGGTTTTGAACTTTTCCCTTCAGAATCATAATAATCAACGCTTCCATCTTTTAATTGATAACGGTAATATTTATAAGTTGTATTCCCAAAAGTGGCGCTAATATAACGAATTTCTGGATCCGTGTTTTTGGAGGGCTCTTTGGCTTTCAAGTTCTTTTTGCCGTTTTGGGTTTCTTTATCGCTTTGTGGTATGGCATAAAATATTTCAATCTGATCATTGGGGGTTATCTGGCTTTTCATATCAATATTGGTGGCAAGCAGACGAATAAGACGATGAGAGAGAGATTGTGATATGTTATGGCTTAGCAAAGCACTATAGAGCGCATCATAAGCTGTTGGTAATTGCGCGCTATTGATATAAGAATGCGGAATACCATTTTGAAAAGCCGTTTTAAGTGCTTTAGACATTTTAGGCTCTGTGCTTTCAATGAATTGGCCTTTATCATTCAGAGCAATGGTGAGAACATGATACATCCCTTGATAAATGCTTGCACGGACGAGATGATCTTCTTCGCCAGCTTGTGTCACCACTCCAATGCGTAAAAGACTTCCCTCTTTAAGGGTGTCGGAAAGGCTCATTTTTTCTAGTGTTTTTACAACCTGTTCAATTTGCTCTTTTGTATAACTGGTTTTTTTGAAAGCATCGGCTATCTTTTGTTTTTTGCGAATAGGGATAATATCTTCAACATAGTTTTTCGTCAGATCAATACGGTGACTTTGAGGAGAAACGGTTACATTTTCTTGCACGATACGGACTTCAGGGGGCTCTGTTTCTTGAGAAGGGGAGGATGTATCTTCTAATTTTAAAGGGTCGATTAGCGTGAGAACTGAAAGGAGTTCGGTACTTTTTTCTAAAGTAAATCCGGCTTTTTGTACTTCTTGTTGTGCTTCTTCATCTGTCAGCGTATCGGTGTCATCAAAATCGAATTGATCTATCTTAAAGTCATAGCTGCGTAAGGTGATTTTTGTTTCGACCTTTGCTCCATAAATCTGTCCAGAATTTTGTGGTTTAGCGCTTTGATTTATCGAATCACTGGCAAGAATGCTTAAAGAATCAAATTTTGGATAGCTATATTTCTGGGGGCGCTTTTCGGCTAAAGCCATACGAATCCATTCAAAATGTTGTGTTTTAATGACCTTTTCATCACCTTTTTTTTGCAGAATCGATAATTCAAATTGGCGTTTACTGTCGAAGCTTTGCCGTGCATGGGTGGGAGAAATGCGATCACCTTTATAGCCATTGGCTTCAAGATCTTGTGATTCTGATAGGTTTTCTTGCGTAAACCATTGAGGCGGTGTTACCAATCGCTGTTGTTCATCAAGAGCTGTAAAGAGTGCAATACCCATGAGAATGCAGGAAGTGATTCCTGTCAGAACTGTTCCTGTAAGCCAACGGGCCGAGACCTGTCTGCGCTCAGGACGTAAGCGTTTGACGACAAGAGCAGGGTCCTGTCCGGGATCGTTTTTTTGTTGTTCGTTATCCCACATAGATTTTAAGAGTACTTTTCAATATTAAATAAAGAAAGCTAGCATAGCTTAGCCTGTTTCTACAAGAATTTGATTCTTTTTACAAATTACAGATCATGCAAATTCTCTTTATACCGCAATGTCTTTATAAATCGTACCTGTGCAGAAAAATTTCCTTATTAAAGTAAGATAAAACAAGCGTTATTATGATTAACCCATTCCTAGGGACTTCTTATTTTTACGCATCGCAATGGGATGCTATATTTTACTTTAAAGGCGCCATGCTTCCTTTAACTCTTTCTGTTTTCATGTTTTATTTTTATTTTAGTGTAATGTATTGAAATAGCCGTTGTTGTTTACAATATTTTATTTTGAAAAAAATAAAAAATGATATTGACTCTTTGCTTGAAAGAG
>NZ_JBHIOY010000003.1:0-266226 GCF_042195785.1 Bartonella sp. AP58NXGY
AATATTCCCATCATTGCTCTGTCACAACTTTCACGTCAAGTTGAAAACCGAACCGATAAACGTCCACAACTCTCCGACTTACGTGAATCTGGTTCAATCGAGCAAGATGCCGACATTGTTCTGTTCGTTTATCGTGAAGAATATTATCTCAAAAATGAAGAACCCAAAGAAAGCACTGCTGAGTATAACAAATGGCAAGAGGCAATGGAGCAAGCCAAGGGTAAAGCCGAGGTTATTATAGCAAAGCAACGCCATGGTCCGACAGGAATCGTCCCCCTTGCATTTCAATCCGACTTTACATGCTTTAGTGATTTGGAAAAATAGGAGCAGAAAAATGCGTTAAAGAGAGCTTTAAAGACCCTTTGAAAGGTCTTTGAAGATCCTTTAAAACTCTTTGAGAAAAAATAAATTGGTACAAAACCTAGTGGCAAAATATACAAAACCCGCTGGCAAGCTACATACAGCTGGCAAGCTACAGGCAAGCTACACTGGCTGGGGAACTTGGATTCGAACCAAGATTGACGGAGTCAGAGTCCGCTGTTCTACCATTAAACTATTCCCCAATAAGCCAATTTTACCATTTCTAGCAGATTCTATAGTGTAGGCAAGTGCAAAAAATCTTTAGATTATCGATAATAAAGAGCGATAGGGATATCATTATAATCCCCGTAGTGGCGGTCTCAATATTTTAGCATATAGCAATAAGCGAATAAAAACATATAAATAGAGCACACCGCGAATGGAGGCATCACAAACTCTTGTTGAAATATTCTCTAATAGGTATATGCCTGTCAGGCAACAGCTACTAAATCATGGAGAATTTATGAGTAATATTCCTACTTATCCTGTTACCCCAAACCTACAGTTGGTATACGTTTCAAACATAGAGTACTCTACGGCTTTTTACAAATTCATCTTCAAGAAAGAACCTGTGTTTGCCTCGCCACGCTATGTTGCATTTGCTTCTTCGGGGGATGCTCTCTTTGCTCTCTGGTCTGGGGGCGATACGCCTGAGGAAAATGCACCTCGTTTTTCAGAAATCGGCATTATGTTGCCAACAGGAGAGGACGTAGATAAGCTATATGTGGAATGGCAAGAGCAAACCACTGTTGAGATAAATGTTTTGAAGGAACCGTATACTGATGTATTTGGACGTACCTTCCTAATCAAAGATCCGGACGGACACATTATTCGTGTTTGTCCACTGGATTAAAAAGCTTAAGATCCGATCTTTAATCGCCTAAATTATAGTACCTCAATTATAATAATTATCTGTTTCCAAAACCTATAAGCTATGCACGCTAAGAGGCTTACTTGCGGCGCGTGGCTTATTCGTTCGGTGCTGTTCCATTTTATATTCAGCCCCACAGCCTGCCTGTTTCCACAGGTGGTCTAATTGGTTTGGAGATCAGTCGGCGTTATTGCATGGCCGGTGATCAGTACTTGTAAAATCATAAAAGCTATCCCTCATCGCACTTATATTGAGCCTTTTATTGGAATGGGAGGAATATTCTTTACAAGGAAATTGATATCTTTATGAAGTTAAAAAGATACTGTACATAAAAACTAATAAAGTCAATATATTAAGTGCAATTATTTTATATGAACCCACTTAAGAACCCATACTTTTATGCATGTTTGAATTGATCATTTTTTATATAGGATTGCCATAGATGTATAGACCATAAAAAGCAAATCATGATGCAAATATTATAACGCATGGGTGCATTCAAATTAAATGAAAAGCGGTTATAATTCATAACAGGTCATAAATTTTATGATACGTTTTTATCACAGCACAAATTACATTGTTTAAAATTGCAGTTGTTTGGAATTATCGATAACATAAATTGTATGCGTTTAAGAATGGATGTGTTTTGCTCTTTATTTGAGCGCAACCTGAAAAGGAATAATCGTTTGAAACTATCATAAGCTTATAGATTGGGTTCTAAAGATTGCATAAAAGGATTTAAAGATAAGATCGTTTTTAAAAACGCTTACTAAAAAGTTAGTAAATGATAGGCAGGCATTATATAGATACTATCATCACAATATAGAATGAAATCACAATGTTATGTCTTATGAAATTGAAAGTCTTTTAATGATATAACGCAAGCAAGTGAGAAAAAACGTTTTAAAATTTACAGTTAAAAAATACGAAACCAAATGAGCTCCCCCAAATTTGAAGGGGACCTATTGAAAAAGAGATGAGGCAGCAAAATTCAAAACCATTGTAACATCTGAGGCATGGGATTTTACTCAATTTTGTGTCAAAAGCTATAATGTTTAAAGATGGCTATTCCAAAGATAATGCTTCCAAAATTGAATTGATTGATTTTGCCAACTCAAATTTGAGCTGGTTAATTTGCAAAGAAGTTACATTTGAGTGCAAAATGAAAAGATACTTATAAAGCCTTATTGAGAAGACATTCATTTAAGATGCATTTTCTTTTGATTGGATTGATAAAATTACCAGGCTTTTATAGGCTCTATAATGCTAATGAATGATATCAAAATCATAGCTATCATTTACGTTTCTTTTGATAAGTTTTCATATTTCTAAATAGAGCACTTGCAATATGATACGTTTTGTATATATGCATTCATTACTCCATTGTGGATGATTCATTTGAATCTTATAATCAATATCTGAAAGCCGCGTCATATCATTTGGCTCGGCTTTCTTTTTTGAATTCTCTCTTTAGATAGATTTATAGCTATTAGATAAGGCTTTCCCATAAACAGAGCCAGATATACGTGTATTACTATGGAAAGGATTTATTTGTGAGGGGATTACCAGACAATGTTTGCTTTGCTTGCGCAAGAGAAAAATTCTTCTCTCTCAATGATGTGCCTCAGATTCGAAAAATCTTTAGCCAATTTAAGATAAAAGAGGTCGGCATATCTTATATATGTGGTTCAAAGAATCCGCTCTCGGCTCAAGAGCTTAACATCTCAAATTGCGATTTTTAGAGGAAGAGAAAAATATGCATTAAAGGGGTTTTAAATGACCTTTGAAAGGTTTTTGATGATCCTTTGAAAAAAATAAATTGATGAAAAACTTGCTTTCAAATTATACAAAACCCGATGACAAGCTACAATCATTAAATACTGGCTGGGGAACTTGGATTCGAACCAAGATTGACGAAGTCAAAGTCAGCTGTTCTACCATTAAACTATTCCCCAATAATCCAATTCCGCGATTTTTAGCAGATTCTATAATGCACGCAAGCGCAAAAAATCTTTAGATTATCGATAATAAAGAGCGATAGGGATGTCATTGATCATTTGGATTTGAATATCGACATCATAAACGTCTTTAAGAATTTCTGGTTGCATAATTTCTTTTGGAGTTCCACAATAGGCTGCTTTCCCATTTTTCAATGCAACAATCATATCTGAATAAGATGAGGCGAAATTAATATCGTGCATAACAATAAGAATGGTTTTTTTCAGTTCATCAGCTGTACGGCGTAGCTGCTTCATCATGGAAACGGCATGTTTCATATCCAGATTGTTTAATGGTTCATCTAAAAGAAGATAATCGGTATCTTGACAGAGAACCATGGCGATAAAAGCACGTTGACGCTGACCGCCAGAAAGCTCATCTAAAAAACGGTCTTGTAAATCTTGTAAGTTCAGATATCGTAGTGCACTGTCGATAAATTGTTTATCTTCATGTGTATACCAGCCTTTTGAATAAGGATAGCGTCCGAAACTTACTAAATCGTACACGGTTAAACGGAAGGATAAAGGATTATCTTGACGCAAAATTGAGAGTTTTTGAGCCAAAATATCGTGGGGCATTTTATCGATATCAAAGCCGTCAATGTTAATTGTCCCTTGATGGTGCGGTAAAAGACGTCTTATGAGCATTAAAAGAGTTGATTTTCCCGAACCATTGGGGCCAATCAGAGAAATAATCCCCCCTTTGGGAAGATGAAGGCATAAATTATCGATAATCAATCGTGCTCCGTAAGCCTTGGAAAGATGATTGATCTCAATCATTTTAGTTTTCCCTTCATCAGTAACATTAAGAAAACAATTCCCCCACAAAACTCAATGATAAAACTTAAACGTCCTGCCATATGAAAAATTTGTTCTAAAATAAATTGTCCACCCACCAGACAAATAATAGCCAATAATATTGCAATAGGGACAACAACACTGTGTTTTGTTTGAGGAGAAAGTTCATAGGAAAGATTGGCAACTAACAGTCCAAAAAAGGTGACGGGGCCTACCAATGCGGTGGAAATTGATACGAGAATGGAAACAAAAATAAGGATAGCTGTCGCACTTTTGTGGTAATTAACGCCAAGATTGAGAGCATTTTCACGTCCCAAAGCCAAAATATCAAGAAGATGACGTGAACGCCATCCAATCAAACTTACAATGAAGACAATGATTGTGGCAAAGCTTATTAATGACGTATTGAATTTATTAAAATTTGCAAACATGATGTCCGTTAAATTCATCATTTGGTCTGGATTTAATTGCAATTGCATAAACATGCGTAAACTGAAAAAAAAGCCGCCTAAAACAACACCAATTAAAAGCGTCAAGTGAAGCCCTTTTAAGCTTCCTGAAAAGAGCCAGCGAAAAAGACTTGTTGAAAAGATAATGAGAATGAGGGCTTCGAGAATGAGCTGTCCTTCTTCATTCAAAAAGGGCAAAGAAAGAGAGCCTACAAAATACAGCAGGATAGTCTTTATTAAAATATAAAGCTGATCAAATCCCATAAGTGAAGGGGTAAGAAGACGATTGTTAACAATTGTTTGAAATAAAACCGTAGAAACGCTTATTGCATAGGCAATAAGGAGCAGAGAGATAAGTTTTGTAAGGCGAAATGTCCATGTATAAACATTGATATTCCACGCCATGTAAAGACTAATGACAGTACATGCCGTGATGATAAGCGTCGTTAATACACATATTGTTTTTTTTCTATCCAAGATGCTTTCTCCAGCGTAAAAGGAGTATTATAAAAATAAAACTACCGATCACGCCCATCATGGTGCTGATGGGAATTTCAAAAGAAGGTTGAATGATTCGTCCTAAAAGATCACAAATCAAGACCAATCCTGCGCCGCTGATGGCTACCCAAGGAGCGGTATAGCGCATATTATCTCCCATAAAACTTGAAACAATATTTGGAATAATCAATCCAACAAAAGGGATACGGCCAATGGTACAGACGACAACAGCGGTAATTGAGGCGACAATAAAAAGACCAAAAAACATGACAACACGATAATTCAATCCAAGGTTATTGGTTAAATCTTCTCCCAAACTTGCAACCGTAAAGCGATCAGCCGTACAATAGGCAAGAATACAAAGGGGAAGGGATAACCATAAGAGCTCATATTTTCCTTCAAGAACCATCGCAAAACTGCCAAATAAGTAAGCTTGAAGAGAAGGAAGTAACATTTCATAATCTGCAATGGCATTGGTTAAAGAGCCAATAATATAGCTTAGCATAATCCCTGTAAGGGGTACAATGAGAGCAGATTTTAGAGGAATGCGTCGCAATAAAAACATAAAAAGTAAAGTGCCTGCCATGGCAAAAATTGTCGCAACGACCATTTTTCCTAAAACAGGAATATAGGGACAAAAAATCATAATAAAAAGAATGCCAAGGGAAGCAGATTCAACGGTTCCGGCGGTTGATGGCTCGACAAAGCGATTGCGTGTTAATAGTTGCATAATCATACCTGAAAGTGCAAGTGCTGCGCCTACTAAAAGGATTGCAATGGTACGAGGAAGACGCGTTTGCCAAAAAATAAGCCACGCATGGGGATCGGCTGCGAAAAGGTCAGAAGGTGTGACATCAGAATAACCAACAAAAATGCTGAGGATAGACAGGAGGACTAGAAGTGTTATGGTTATCCAGTAATTCTTCACGTTAAATCATTTTCTAACAAAACTTAATAAAAAAACAAAGGTTATTTTATAAACAACCTCTGCTTTTAAATTTTATTCCTATAGCAAGCAAGCTCTTTCGTGCGCTTATTTGCTCTTTGTAAAGGCTTCATTGATTTGTTTAGCGGTTTCAATGAGTGCCGTTAAACCACCATTTGCACGATACCAGCTCCAAGAGTCCAAATAAATAATTTGATTTTGTTTGCTTGCTGTTGTGCGGTGCACTAGCTCGTTGTTAAGCAGTTGTTCTGCCGATTGTCCTTCGCGTCCAATAGCTGCATCGCGATCAATCACCAACAACCAATCAGGATTGGTCTCGAGAATGAATTCAGGAGAAATGAGTTGTCCATGTTTTTGCACGGTAAGTTTATCGGTTGCAGGGGCAATGCCAAAAGCGGAGTGGAAAATATCGAAACGTGATTTTGGTCCGAAAGCACTGATTTTTCCACCAGAGGTCATGAGTATGAGCCCAGTGCCTTTTCCTTGGGTATTTTTACGGACTTCAGCAAAAGCTTCATTGATTTTTGCAATTTCCTTTTCTGCTTCTTGTGTTTTACCAAAAATTTTTCCAAGGATAGACACATTTTGTTTTATATCTTCAAGAGAATTTTCGTTTTCTACTGTTAGATCAATTGTTGGGGCTATTTTGGATAAGTCTTTATATTTTGCTTGAGTTCTGGAGGAAATAATAATCAAATCGGGTCGAAGAGTGGCAATTTTTTCATAATCTGGCTCAAAAACGGTTCCAATTTTTTCATATTTTGCATTGTCAAATTGTTGCAGATAGGAAGGTTTTTTTCCTTCAGGAAGGCCGATAATTGCTTGGATACCAAGGCGATTCATATTATCTAGCGAGGCAAGATCAAACACAACAACCTTTTGTGGAGAAGCGGGAACAGAAGTTGTGCCTGAAACATGATTAATCGTTACATTTGTTTGAGTATTCGTATTTGCAATACCCGTCTGTGTCCATAAAACCGTTGCAAAGCTAATAGCAACCAGTAAAACAGAAGTCACCCATTTCATATGTTTTATCATCATGATTTTATCCTTTTATCTGATATTACAAGGGTTTGCACATTTAAAAACCTGAACTTAGGCATTTTTATGCACAAAATGATGCACCAATAAATAACACTATGTTGTAAAGTTGACTAACATATGTTACAAACTGTTCGCTTACCTCATTTTCACTTAATTCTAGTGTTTTTGCAACATTATTTAGAAAGTTTGACATATGATCAATGTATTTAAAAAGCGTACAAGTCTGTATGCACTGACAACAAGTGCTTTCTTCTTTTTACAAGGTGTAGATATTTCTATGGAGGTGATGGGTAATCGGTTGCCATTACCGAACTTCGGAGCATCTTTATCATACGCAAATGCAACTACACCTAATCCAGAAACTCCACCTTCTGAGGATAGATCTAATGACGTTTTATCTGGAGAATTGCAAATTCAGGGGGAAAAGGCAATCGGTTCTAATGATGGGGCTGATAAGGAACCTGTGCGGGTGTATTCACCTATTACTAGCTGTCATTCTACTAAATTTAATGGTACTATTACTCTTGGTAATCTAATGAATAGTGTAGAAATTGTTCCTGGTGCTGTTCCTGGTGCTGTTCCTGGTGCTGTTCCTGGTGCTGTTCCTGGTGCTGTTCCTGGTGGTATTGCAGGTCGTCCTTCGCATATTGCTGTTCCTAATAGTTTTGACGCTGCTATTCCGGGTGGTGTTTGGGGGGCTGAAAGCGGTGCTGGAGTTCATTCACAAAGAGCATCTGGTACTTTACTCCCTGCTGTACCAGGTGGGGTGGGTGTTCAATCTGGGAGACAGGCTCGAAATGCAAGAGATGCGAGTATGGGTGTAAGAGGGCTACAGGGTAGTAAAAACCTTGGTTCAGACAGTTTTAATGATGCTATATATGGAGCTATTTCTTGCAGCAATGCTGGAAACTATAAGGTGCAAGGGAAAAATATTATAGCAAAAGAAGGTGAGAGTGCTGTACACTTGAAGGGTAATACAGGGGAATCTCCAGAAAAAACTCATCTTCGTTTAGAAGCTGTATCTATTATGCATGTAAAGGGCGAAAATGGTTTTTACAGTTTTGAAAATATAGCGGATATTACTGGATTAGTTCAAGGTGTCTCTAATAGTAATTCTCAAAATCGAAAGAAGGATGCTAGTAAAGCTCTTAAGCTCTCTGATGTTGCTGTGCTGGTAGAAAATGGAAGTGTTAATTTAATTAATTCAAATATTAAGGGTTTTTTTACTGGACTTGAAGCTAAAGATTCTGGAAGTATTACTATGAAAGGGGGGAGTATCAAGGGTGCACATATAGCTGCTTTGACTAAAAAGGGTGGGGAAATTTCTTTAGATGGAGTAAAGGTTGATGTTCTTGGGATTGGTCTTTGGAGTTCTAGAAACTCAATTATCGTAATGGATTCTGGAGAGATGACTATAATAGAGGGTGGAATAGG
Source organism: Bartonella sp. AP58NXGY (assembly GCF_042195785.1). Lineage (NCBI taxonomy): Bacteria > Pseudomonadati > Pseudomonadota > Alphaproteobacteria > Hyphomicrobiales > Bartonellaceae > Bartonella > Bartonella sp. AP58NXGY. Next base: position 8,398 of record NZ_JBHIOY010000003.1, read on the forward strand.
CGTTATATCGGAAGCAGGGGGAGCAGTTTTATTAGATAAAACGACGGTCAGAGTTTCTGGGATAAAAGGTAGCAATGGTTTAAGCGAATATAGTGCTGGTTTATTATCGTCTGGGGGTGGTATTTCTTTCCAAAATGGAAAGCTTGAGGGCTCCAAAGCCTTTGCGTTGTTGATAAATAATGAGTTTGGAATGGATGCTTTTAATAATGAGTGGTTTGTCGATTCTGATGGAGAAGATAATGAAGATGATGATGAAGAAGCAGAAGAAGCAGAAGATAATAGTGGAACAGTGAGATTGGGTGAAAAGATAGTAAGTACGTTTCATTCTAACGGTTCTGCTATTGGACAGGTTGTTTCTGTTATAAAGAATTCTTTAGAGGAAAATTCATCTTCTATAGGTAATGGTGTATCTCCTAAATTTACCCATCTAATGATTTCTGATATTCAAAATTCAACGATTAAACTAGGAGGCAAGTCTTACGGTATATATTTTGATGGGGAGAGTGATGATAGATCAGAAGGATATCGAGCAACAATAAACAAAGATAGATTGCATGCTGTTCTTTTGAAAGGTACACGTCTTAAAGTTCCTGAGGGCGTGGCCATTTATAGTGATAGTTTAGAGGGAAGTGTTGTTATAAAAGACGAATCAACTCTTTCTGGTGGTTTACTATTGAACGCTGAAGAGGATTCCAAACTGTTTGTTTTTGTTCAAGATTCTTTAATTAAGGGAGGTGCTCGTATTGATAAAAGTTCCCATGCTAAGCTTTTTTTATCTCACGGATCGGAGTGGTATGTAACAAAGGATCTATATAGTCGTGATTTGAGAAGTTCAGATAACATTTGTGTGGATTCATGTATTTCATCTATGAAACTTGCTAATAGTAATATTAGATTTTTCACTTCTTTAAAAAATGGAAATGCTGAGGATGTTGAATATCGAACCCTTCTCATTGGAGATAGAAATAAAAAGGGAAATGGTGTCGTTTACACAGCTTCTGGGACTTCTAAAATTTACTTCAATGTAAATTTAGCGTCGATTGGTACGAAAAACTCTCAAGTATCTGATAGGCTTATAGTTAATGGTGATGTTGGCGGAGAAAATGGAACTATAGTGCATGTGAATGATACTTCAGGTGGGAAGGGGAATACGGATTCAGATCAAAAGTATAGTGTTTCGCTTATTCAAGTTTATGGGCAGGCAGAACAGAATTCTTTCAAGCTAGAAGGTTCTTATGTAACACTGGGTACGCCTTATAAATATATTCTTCGTGCTGAGAAAACAAAAAATGACCCTTTCATTTCTGATTTGGTAGGATTGGGGAACGAATTTTGGAATTTTTCTTTAGAAAGTGAGAATGTTGTTTCTTCTGGTGGAGAAAATACAGAAAGCTCTTCATCGTCTGGGCAGGGACGTTTATTGCTGAGAGCTGATACAGATGATTCTAGTATGGATTCGCAAACAGAAGGTACATTATTGAGAACAACAGCTGGATATGATAAAACTCCGAATATTTCTCTTCCTAATAATTTAAGTAAGGGTGATATAATAGAAGATGATGATGAAGAGAATGGAATATACTCAGGATCTTTAGTCACTACTTTACTGAACTCTTTTGGAAGGTCTGATACAGGTGATGACGATTCTATAATATCTACAGGTGGGATTTCTCTAATGCCTCTACCTGTTACTGTATCTAATAGCATTACACCTATAAATTCTGCTACTTCTGTGGATTTGAGGAAACCTTCTGGACCTGTTGGGCGTGTTCTTCTGCTTGATCGTTCTGGTAATGGAGGTGTTTCTTCTCAGTGTGGTAATGCGGAGCAAAATAGTGCGGGTATGTCGCAAGTTGCTTATTTGTGCAGTGATGGAAAACCATATACAATGGAAGGTCTTACACTGAAGGCAACGGATAAATCTCAACATTCTATGCATGCAAAGAAGCAGAATACGGTTATTACGTTAGAGAGTGTTACCATTAGTGGTGTGGATTCTTCTGATGATAAAAATAGTCTTGATCTTACTCCGTCAAATCCTGTGAGTGCTGTACTTGCAGAGGAAAAAGCAGAAATTGTTTTGAGTAAAAACTCAACGATTCAATCTTCTGTGATTGGGCTTGAAGCTAAAAGTGGCGGAAAGGTTAAGATGAATGATGGAACGGTCAATGCCCAGTATGTGGCTGCTTTTGCAGATTCTGAATCGTCTATTCAATTAAGTAATACGAAAATTAATATGACAGGAGATTTTGTTGCAGCTGCTTTGGCAAGTAAGGCTGGTGAGATAACTATGGATTCTGGAAGTATTGCTATCGAAAGAGGCGTGGCAGTGAGATCAGAATCTAAGGGCAGCATTAAGTTGGACAAAGTGAGCATTACTGCGAAAAAAGCGCAGGATAAGTCAGATTCCGTAGGAAATTTAGAGCGTGCAGCTTTTCTGTTAGCTGATAATGGTTCTGTTGATTTTAAGAATGGAAGCGTTGTGACTGATGCTCATGCTTTGTGGGTTGTGAATGGTAGTGGGAATGAGGCGGATTCTCCTAGGAAAAAGAGAGCCTCTGATGTTCGTCCTGCTATGAATCACGCAAATATCGAGTCTTCTACTGTTAAAGTGGAAGGTAATGGAACCTATGGTATATACTTTGATGGAGTAACACAGAAAGAAGGAAGTAAACAAACTCGAGGTAAGGATTTAGCAACTGAGAAGGCAAGTGTTGTTAAACGGAGCGCTGTATCCACACAGGAGAAAACACCTATAGGCGTAACAGGGGCAATTTCATTGAAAAAAACTGATTTTGAGGTTGCAAATGGTATAGCGATCTATGGTAACCATTCTGGTGGTCGTGTTTCATTAGAAAATAAAACAACTCTTGCGGGTGACTTCTTATTGAAAGCCGAGAATGATTCGAATATATCGGTTTCGCTTAATAATTCTATTGTTACAGGTGATGTTCGCGTTGATAAAAGTTCTTATGCAAAATTAGATTTGGTCAATAGTTCAGTGTGGATTCTAAAAAGAAGTGCACAGAGGAACTTGGATGTTCTAGATTCAGGATGCGTAGATTCATGTGTTTCTGCTGTGAGTCTTGTAAATAGTGTTATTGATTTTAGAGCTTCGAAAACTCAAGGACAATATCAGACTCTCCATATTGGAAATGGGACAGGCAGAGTTTATGAGGCGCAGGGGAATGTTTTAATTCATCTCAATGCTCGTTTAAATCCTCATGATCCAAGCGATCAACAAGTCACTGATCGACTTGTTATTCATGGTGATGTTTCTGGAAAAACAAAAATACATGTACGAGGTGATGCAGGCAATGTAGGAAATGGTCAGGCGAATGCTAAGATTGCCCACAGTGTTTCAATTATTCAGGTCTATGGTCAAGCAAAGAAAGATTCTTTCCAACTTGATGGCGATTATGTTGCACTTATCAACTCACCTTACAAATATACTCTCCGTGCTTATGCTCCAGAAGCGACTTCGAAACAGGATCATGTTCAGCAGAAATTTGTTAAGGATGGTGGCAAGTTTTGGAACTTCCGTTTAGAAAATCAGTATGTGAAGTCTGTGGGATTTGCTGGACTTCCTGAACAATTTGTCAGGTCTGTTGTGCCACAAGTGCCGACTTATCTTGTCTTGCCTAATAGCGTATTCCACGCTGGTTTGATGGATATCAGTAATCAAAACAAGCAGTTGGAGACATTACGGACAACTTCTAATGGAATGGTCGATGTTCGTGAGAATCCTGCTTTATACTTGCGCGGTTATGGTGGAAGTTACCGTTATGCTTCAGATCTTTCTGCACTTGAATATGGTTACGCAGGTGATCTTAGTTACAATGGTATAGAGGCAGGTGTTTTGCTGCAAACTATTGAAAATGCTGATACTGCTATGTCCTTTGGTGCTATGGGGACTTATGGAAAACTTTCTCTGCAACCTTTGGATGTTGACCAAAGTCAGAAGAGTGCATTTGATAAATGGACAGCTACAGTCTATGGGAGCATGCAGCATGATGCTGGCTTCTATGTCGATGGTCTTTTATCCTATGGTCTGTTCAAAGGTGATGTTCTTACCCTTGCAAGGGGGAAGACAGCGACATTGAAAGGTAATCCTTTGAGTGTTTCCTTATCGGGTGGTCAGACAATTGCTACAGGATATAAGGACTTTGTCTTTGATCCACAGGTTCAGGTTGTTTATCAACATCTTCAGTTTAATAAGGCCCGTGATATTGACAATTTTGATATTGAAATGGGTAAACTTGATCAGTGGGTGGCACGTGTTGGTGGACGCTTAACCAAGGCTGCTACAGGTTCTGAAGGAGTGGATGCTGTTGCTTTCTACGGTAAGCTTTATCTTGCCCATGGTTTTGGAGAAAAACAGTCTGTGCATTTCAATGATGCTTTCAAGTTAGGAGCTTTTGGTTCTTCTCTAGAGGCTGGATTAGGTTTTAACGCCAAATTGTTGCCACAGTTCTCTCTGCATGCTGATATTCTCTATCAACATAAGCTTAATAAGGCTGGTTTTTCGGGAGCAAGTTTTTCCGGAGGAGTACGTTATCAATTTTAATGTAAGGTACAGTATGTACTTTTTAGAAAAGGCAGCACAATGTGCTGCCTTTTTTCTTTATAACAACTTGTGTTGTTCTTAAAAGCTTCTCGTCTTCTTAATGTGAACAAAAAAAGACATAGTTTGTTTTACGCATGAGAGCGTTTTTCTACGCTAAAGTGAATTTTCATAAAATTTTTGCTGTTGATGATGCGATAGAGCGACTTACTTGTATAGACTTTTAAAGAGTGCAGAGAGTATGCTATGCGTTACATTGTATTTTTAGGTAATGTATTTATTTATATAGATAATTTAATTTATTTTGCATGTTGAATGAGAGTCTTGAATATCGTAAGATTTTCTCATTTCAAATTTCTCTATGTTGAATCAATCAAAATCATTCGTTTGCACGTTACAAGCGAAATTAACATGTGGATATAAATTGTACAAGAAAAGACTAAAAATGCCTATAGTGCACTGTTTCAAAGGTTAAGGGTTGTCGTAACACCCACGAGCTGGCAAAGTGTGTGATGGTGGCGGCGTGCTTCTTCATAAGCGTAAAGATGGGGCGGCTCAATGGTTTTATCGTTATACCATTTACGGGCGCTGTCGTGAAATGGGCTTGGGAGCGTTGAGAGATATCTCTTTAAAACAGGTACATGAATATGCAAAGCAATGGTTTTCTGTTTTGCGTGAGGGATGTGACAAACAAAAGCGTGAGGCAATAAACAATACTTCATTAAGATACCATATTGATGCTTTCTAAAGCTCGTTTTTTAGAGCTTGTTTTTCACGGATTTAAATTATTTTTTCATTCATCTCTTTATGGATTAATTTTTAAAATTCACAAGGATAGATTGTTTTTTAATTAATTGCACGCATCGGTTTTATTTTTTCTTTACACGAAATACAGAATGCATTATACACTTATAAAGTGTGTTTTGTCATTATTCTCTTATAGATGGTTTTGCGCGTAGAGCTTCTGCCAGGTTTATTGAGATAATTCATTGCACGGTTCAAATGAGCATGAGGCATGTCCTTTTGTTACGCCTTTCATATTTTGAGGGGCACAAAGGGGCGTTTTGCAAGTGCTTTTATTTTTAATGAGAGGGGAAGGAAAGTTTCGAGGGAACTATGATTAAAGTTTTTAGAAATCATGTATGTTTGTGTGCTTGTACAACAGCTATCCTCTCTTTGCTCCAAAATGGAAGAGAGGTGTATGCGGCTGCAGAGGAGGATAGTAAACCTTATGTTATAACTGTTACTCCGATCAACGGTATCGGTGTTACTTATGGTCCTTATCTTAGTGGGAGTAATACGGGTAAACCTCCTCTTAGTGGAGAGAGTGGGCAGAATAATCATTATACTTTTCATCAGATCTCTGTTGGCGATAGCGATGAGGGTATTCGTGGGGGGAGTGACTATCGTGTGCTTAGTGGAGAGATTGGACAGAGTGGGCGTAAGGATAATGTAGATAACTCTGCTAAAGATAAGGACTCTGATGAAAGAGGTGTGAATCCTGAGTTTTATTACTATAGTGGATTATATTACGTATGCGATAATTGCGGGGGATCTAAAGGGAAGCCTAAAATTGATAATAAATCTTATAGGATTACAAATGAGAACGTTTCCCTCTATCCTGATAATCCTACTGCTATAACGGTGAAAGGAATAGGTACAGAAGTTCGCGGGAAGAATGTAACGGTTAGCAGTCAAGTTGCTGATAAAACTTTTTTAATGGGGGTGCACGTATTAGAGAACGGTAAGATTGTTTTGGAAGATCCGATTATCAAAAATACAGTTATAGCTCTTCGTGCGAGTAATGGAGTGATTGAAGTAAAAAATGGAAAGATTGAGGAGAGTCATGAGGGTGTTGACGCAACAGAGAATTCGTTTGTTTTTTTAGAAGATACAGAAATTAAGACCGCTAATGGGAACGCAAGCCTTTTAAGTTATGATCATTCAGAAGTTTGGATGTCAGGTGGGGCGGTTGATTTTATGAACAGCCATGGGATTTCTTCGATGTTAGGTGGAAAAGTAAATCTCGAGAATGTCAAAATTACTGGGAATGGTAAAGAAAAAAATTCGGATAATCATGCGGTTTTGCGTACGGATTTAGAGGGGAGTATTAATTTAAAAGGTACTACTATTCGTGCTATGGATGTTCATGGCATATTATTAGAAAATACAGTTGATTCTATTCCTCTGCAGGAAGTTAAAGATTTATCAAATGAGGATTCTGATTCAAAAATTCCTGTGACTGAAGTTAATATGAAATTCTCTTCTATTACCGTAAAGGGTAAGGGATCTTATGGTATCTATTTTCGGGGAAAGAAACCATGGAATGAAGGTGGGGATAAAAAAGAAGAGATTTCATCAGAGGAAGAAAAAGCTCCACCACGATTAGAAGTTGTTAATTTGGATACAACAGAGTTTTCTGTTTTAGACGATACGGCTCTTTATGGTAAAAACGTTATTTCTGGTGCGGTAAGTTTGATGAAAAGCACTCTTCGTTCAGGGAATTTTTTATTAAGAGCTGAGGAAGGTGCTTCTATAACAGTTTTGGCTGATGCTTCTACTCTTGAAGGTCGCACATACGTTGATAAAGATTCTAATGCTGAACTTTATTTGGGAGGTCATTCTACATGGATTTTACCACAACCGTTGCAAAAAGATCAACATGAGGCTGCACATGATTCTTCTATTTCACTCGTTAGTCTTATGGGTGAGAGCTCTCTTAATTTTAAAAGACATGAATCTTCTTCTGCTGATGATTATCAAACCCTTCGTATTGGCAAGGGAAAGGGTGAAGTCTATAGAGCACGGGACGGTGCCTCTATTTCCCTTAATAGCTATCTGAATAGTGGTGGTGCTCTTGATCATCAAAAGACGGATCGTGTTTTAATCCATGGTGATGTTTCGGGAAAAACAATGCTCCATGTGCATGGTGTTGCAGGAAGTCCAGGAGGATACACGGGAAGGGGAGGGAATGATCAAGGTCTTTCAATCATTCAAGTTTCTGGAGAAGCAAAGCAAGATTCTTTTCAGTTGGAAGGTGGTTATGTAGCATTAGAGGGATTACCTTATCAATATAGGCTTTATAGTTATGGTCCAGGGTCTAATTTGGGAAAAGCAAGCACGGATCAAAGATTAGTGGAAGGGAGCGGAGATTTTTGGGATTTCCGTCTTGAAAGTCGATCGATAGATTCTGATGTTCAACCTAAACCAGACCCTCGTCCGACACCTCCTCCAGGACCAGCTCCGGAGCCTCATCCTCGTCCTAAGCCGGGCGTTAAGGCCGTTGTTCCGCAGGTTCCGACGTATCTTATTTTACCCAATGCCTTATTTCATGTTGGTTTGATGAATGTTAGCAATCAAAATAAGCGGTTAGAAGCTTTGCGAATTGCTTCTGGGAACTTATTAGAAAATCGTGAAAATCCTCTCTTTTTTGTAAGCGGTTATGGCGGCAGTCATCGTTATACTTCAAATCTTTCCGCGCTTGAATATGGTTATGGCGGCGAGTTTGATTATAATGCACTAGAGGCAGGTGTTTTACTAAAAGCAATTGAAAATATGTATGGGAGCACTTCTTTTGGAATTATCGGGTCTTACGAGAAATTTTCTTTGCAACCTTTGAAGGTTGAACAGAGTCAAAAAAGTACATTTGATAAATGGTCAGTTGCGGCGTACGGTGGGATGCAACATGATGCGGGTTTTTATGTTGATGGTCTTGTGTCTTATGGTTTGTTTAAGGGTGATGTTCTGACAACTGCACGGGGTAAGACGGCAACATTAAAGGGAAATCCTTTAAGTGCTTCATTGACTGCTGGTAAAACATTTATGGTAGGGGATGATGGTTTTGTTTTTGATCCCCAAGTTCAGGTTGTTTATCAATATCTTCAATTTAATAAGGCACATGATGTGGACGGCTTTGATATTGATTTAGGAAAGCTTCATCAGTGGACAGCACGTGTTGGAGGGCGTTTAACAAAGAGGTTAGTTGCAGCGGATGAGGCTCGAGTTGTTTCTGTCTATGGCAAGCTTAATCTTGCGCATGGTTTTGCAGCAAAGCAATTTGTGCATTTTAAAGATGCTTTTGAGTTAGGCGCTTTTGGTTCTTCATTAGAAACAGGATTAGGTTTTAATGCCCAATTGTCTCAAAAATTTGCGCTTCACGGTGATTTGGTTTATCAGCACAAGCTAACGAAAGCTGGTTTTTCTGGGACGAGTTTTTCTGGTGGATTGCGTTATCATTTCTAGCGTTGTTTCTATTTTTGCTAAATCTTTGAAAAAGCCACAAGTATACTTGTGGCTTTTTCTCGTTCTTTATTCGTTTTGTTGTTATAGCATTTTTACAGAGAGTGACTTTGCATATCTTTAAGATGCTTTCTGGTTGGATTTTTTTGTTTTTCTTGAGAAATTTAATGCGTTTTTCAGTTATTGTTGTAAAATATGTAGTTTATAATGATTTTTATATTATTTATAATGAACTGATTGATAAAGATATTTTTAATGAGAATCCTCCCAATATTGTGCTTGTAATGAATATATAAAAAGCATTCGTTTGCATATCACAAGGTGGATTGGCAGGTGGATAAAAAATTGTTGAAGAAAAGAGTTCATAGATTTTTGTGAATTGTATTAAGAAGGGGGTGATATACAATATTTTAAAGTTGGCAAAAAGAATGCCGCTCTATGTTATCTAAACGTAATGGTCTTGTATCCAATGAACTTTATTCTATTATGCCATAAAACACCGTTGTTTAGAGGGGTGATATAAGGCATGATAAGCTTTATATATTAAGTGTTTTTAAATATCGTGATCAGTATTCAGGGTAGGGCGTGTCTGTCGTGCCTATAAAGTGGATTGCATGAGTGGTCAGCAGGTGGAACACGACGAGAGAAGCTGGACTGTTGATAGGCTAGAGGCTGGTAGGAAATTCCATCTTTTGAGGTGTGAGAGGAGATCAATTTCATGATTTTATTAATTGATAGGATATTTTAGTTTTAAATGACAAGTTTTGAGAAATCTGCAACCCCTTGTGTAATAGTGTGAGTACGTTTGAGAAGAGCAAGACGGTTAGCACGAACATCTGGATTTTTATCATTCACCAATACTTTTTCAAAAAATAGATCAATCAATTTTCCGAGTGGCGCTAACACACTAAGAGAGAGCGATAAATTTGTTGTATTGATGGTGGCAAGAATCTTTCTTTCTACCTCATAGTTTGCACGGTAGAGCTGCTTTTCTTCTTCCTCAATAAGGAGTTCAGGATTAATTTCATTCGTTATTGTTGTGCTTTTTTGAAATTCATTTTCAAGAATATTGGCAGTACGTTTTACAGAGGTTGCAAAGCGCATTCCGTCATTTGTATTGATAAAAGCAATAAGCGACTCGACATGACGTGCAACCAATAAAAAATCATCAGACTTTTTGTTTAAAACTGCTTCAAGGGCATCATAACGAGCACCTTCCTCTTTTAGATAGATCTTCAAACGATCATGAAAAAAGAATAACAGATCTGATAAAATATATTCTGTCTTTTCTGGAAGCAGATTCTGCAATTGTGGATTTTCCCTTTGAGAATTTTCATCTTTATTTCTTTGTTGTAAAAAAAGATTCGTTGCCAACTGAAACAGTGGCATAAGATTGATTTTCCAATCCCGCGAAAGTACAAGCCTAATAATTCCCAGTGCTGCTCGTCTTAACGCATAGGGATCTTTTGAACCCGTTGGCTTTTCATTAATGAGCCAAAAGCCAACGAGCATATCAATTTTGTCGGCTAACATAATTGTTATAGCAAGTGGTTCTTGCGGAAGACGATCTGTTGGTCCTTGAGGTTTATAATGGTCTTCGATTGCGACAGCGACGTGAGGATCTTCTCCTTGAAGAAGGGCATATTTTTGCCCCATTGTTCCTTGCAGTTCAGGAAATTCTCCGACAATTTCTGTTTGTAAATCAGCTTTTGCAAGAACTGCTGCACGTTTCGCTAAGAGAGGATCTGCTTGTATCAAAAGTGCAATTTTTTGTGCGAGTGTAGCGATGCGTTCTACTCTTGCGCCTTGTGTACCTAATTTGGCGTGAAAAGTTACATTCAAATGATCAAGTCGCGCCATTCTTTGATCAAGAGGTTTTTTTATATCAAGATCAAATTTTTTTATAGAAGATTCCAATTGTTTAATATCGGGCAAATCACGCTGATCTGTTTTCCAAAAATAGAGTGCATCAGAAAGACGAGCATGGACAACTTTACTATTTCCTTTAGAAATTTCTTTGCCTTCATCATTGGCGAGAATATTAGAAACGAGAATAAAATGATGAGAAAGTTTTATCTTTTCCCCTTGTTTACGGGTGACAAAACATTTTTGATTAGCTCGAATGGTCAAGCGAATAATTTCTGGAGGAATATCAAGGAATGATTTGTCAAAATCACCCATAAGGATAACAGGCCATTCAACAAGGCCAGAAACTTCTTCTAGGAGGGCATTATCTTGAACCAGTTCTAAACCGTTTGCAAAGCAAAGATTTTGAGCATCAGCTAAAATAATATTCTTTCGTCTTTCTGCATCCAGAATGACTTTATGTGTTTCAAGTTGAGTAACATAGTCATCAAAGCGACGCACCTGGAATGGCTTTCCGTCACTTAAGAAACGATGACCATAAGTTAGATTATTGCTCTTAAGAGAACCAATTGTAAACGGAACAACACGTGTTTCGCCAATTTCTGGTCCGAAGATGCAAAGAATATTTTGTAAAGGTCGAATCCACTTCAGAACACCACTTTTTGCGGAATCTTTTCCCCAACGCATAGATTTCGGCCACGGAAAGTTGCGGATAATATCTGGTAAAATATCGGCAATAATTTTTTCTGCAGGCTGACCTTTTTTAACAATTTTAGCAATATAAAAATCGCCTTTTTTATCATCATGTCCAAGATATGCTTCAGAAATATCGTTGAGCCCCGTTGCACGCAGAAAACCATCAATGGCATGCTGTGGTGATTTTGTACTGGGACCTCTGCGTTCCTCATGGATATCTTTTGAGCGTATAGAAAGTCCGCGTACGTCCAATGTTAGTCGACGAGGTGTCCAATATTCACGAGCGGCTTTATAGGTTAATCCAGCATTCACAAGTTGATCCGTAACAGCTTTTTTAAGATCAGCAGCAGCTTTTCGTTGCATGCGTGCGGGGATTTCTTCACTGAAAAGTTCAAGAAGAAGATCAGACATTAGGCTTCTCCCGTGTATATTTGTCCAGCTTCTGTGAGTAAGAAGGCTTCCCCACAACGGCGTGCAAGATCGCGAACGCGCAGAATGTAATTTTGCCGCTCGGTTACAGAAATAACGCCACGTGCTTGCAAAAGATTAAAGATATGGCTCGCTTTAATACATTGATCATATGCAGGAAAAACACAGCGATGGAATGCATTTTCTTTATTTTGTTTTCCAGCATCAAGAAGTGCGCTGCATTCGCGTTCTGCATCGATAAAGTGCTGATGGAGCAGTTTTGTATCAGCAAATTCGAAGTTGTAATATGAGTATTCCTGTTCTGCCTGTAGAAAAATATCTCTATAACTTATTTTATTTTCTCCCTCCAAACCATTAAAGTTAAGGTCATAGACGTTATCAACCCCTTGGATATACATCGCTAGACGCTCAAGACCGTATGTAAGTTCCCCTGAAACTGGAGCGCATTCAATGCCGCACACTTGTTGAAAATAAGTAAATTGAGAAACTTCCATTCCATCGCACCAGCATTCCCATCCAAGCCCCCAAGCACCAAGAGTGGGACTTTCCCAATCATCTTCAACAAAGCGAATATCATGCAATTTTGTATCAAGTCCAATAGCTTGTAGCGACTTTATATAAAGTTCTTGTAGATTGAGCGGAGAGGGTTTGAGAAGCACTTGGAATTGATAATAGTGTTGTAAACGATTTGGATTCTTACCATATCGGCCATCTGTTGGACGTCGAGAGGGTTGGACATAAGCAACTTTCCAAGGGCGTGGACCTAGAGAGCGTAATGTTGTTGCTGGATGAAAAGTCCCAGCTCCAACTTCCATATCGTAAGGTTGCAAAATCGCACATCCATAGTGCGCCCAATAATTTTGCAAAGTTAATATGAGTCCCTGAAAAGAACGTGTGGGATTAAGATGTTCAGGCAGTTTCACGCTTTATACTCTTTATATTGGACTAAACAAAAAACCAAAGTAATTTTAGTTTCTCTATTTATTATTTCATGTGGTTTACGGTTAAGCATTGTTTATTGCAAACCAAATTTCAATTTTTCTTGAATTTGTTTAGAATTTTCTGGTTTTCCGTCAATTGCGTGGTTCCATTGAAAGATTGCTTCACGTTTACGTCCAACTTTCCAATAGGCATCCCCTAAATGATCATTCAATGTTGGGTCTTCAGGTTGTAATCTGATAGCATTTTCCAATATTTGGACTGCTTTGTTATATTCTTTTAGTTTATAATAAGCCCATCCTAGAGAATCAAGGATATGACTGTTTTGCGCTTGCAAAGCAGAAGCTTTTTGCAGCATATGAAGAGATTCTTCAAGTTTCTCACCACGTTCCACAAGGGAATAGGCCAAATAATTAAGAACTTGCGGTTGGTTTGGGAAAAATTCAAGTGATTTTCGCAAGTCAATTTCTGCTTTTGGCCACTGTTGTAAACGTTCAAAAGCAATACCACGCTGATAAAAGAGTTTCCAATCGTCCTGTTGAAAGTTTTTTATCTGGGCAATAGCGTGGTCTAGAGTTTTAGTGGCTTCAAGAAATTTATTGTCCTGCATATAGAAAGCAACGAGTGTTATCAAAATGTTACGATCGTTGGGAAATTTTTTATTTAACAATGTGAGTAATTTTATTGCTTCTTTGTAATTATTGTTATTGATAAGGAGGAAAGCAAGATGCAGTTGCCCATCTTTATAATAGGGAGATTTAGGGGATAAAGCGCGATAAAGTTTAATTGCTTGATAAGGGTCGCCTAATTTAGCAGAAATATGTGCGAGCTGAAACAATGTTGCATCATTTTGAGGGTATAAAGCGAAAGCTAACTGTTTGAAAATACGTGCAATTCGTCCTGAGTTTTTATAGTTTAGGGCAGTTCCAAAATTATACAATACCTCGGCTGCTCCTTGTTGGGGTGTTTTAACAACCCTCTCTAAGAAAGCATTTTTTTCAATTTTTTCTCGAAAATTTTTAAGGACTTCTCGACCTGACAACATTTGTTCGCCATGCTGGACTGTTTGCAGAGCTTGGTTGCGCATATTACGGCGCAATTGGAATGAGGCATAGGCTATGATAATACGCTCATAAGTATTAGGAGCGATAAGAGTTCCCTGTTTGTTATTCAGTGCTTTAATGAAATATCTTTTTGCATCCTGTGGTCGTTCTGCAAGGTCGCTCATAAGTGCTAAATGATAAGATATAAAAAGGTCATACCAGATAGGACCTTTGAGCTTTTTAAGATCAGCGATTGCTTGAGATTTGTGTCCAGATCCAAATGTAATCCAAGCACTAATTAATTCAGGTATTGGATTATTGGATGTAGGAAGTTCTTTTGATTGCAGAAGAAGTTTGGCATTTTTGTAGTCTTTTTTGATGAGACTTTCTACTGATAACGTTAAGGAAACAAAAGGTGTTATAACATTTTGCTTTTTGAGTTTTTTTGCCTGTTGTACCGCTTCTTTAAAGTTTCCAACCGAGAGCATAGCTTCAAGGAGCTCTTTTTGTGTTTCAACGTTATCGGGTTGATAAACGAGTGCCTGTTTAAAATAATGAATGGCGAGATCTGTTTTATTTTCATGATTTGCAACCCTTCCAGCTAAATAAGCACCTGTAAATGAGTCTGTATGAATTGCAGAGCTTATTTTACTGTAGGTGAGGGATGGTATCATCATGATACCCACGATAAAGAGGGTAAAAAGTCGGGATACCGTTGCAGAGCACATGGAGCTAATCCTTTTCAAGATAATCAATCGATAATGTAATTTATAAATCATATCTCATTACTTTGTTGAAAAATATTGCGATTCTTTCAAAGAATCAGTTTATACGTGCAATACAAAACTCAACAGTCTCAAGGAGAGCATTGTAAGCAAGGTTTTCGTTCATGGGAACAAGAGCATCAACTGCATACTTTCCATAGACACGTGCTTGTTTTATTGTATCTGTGATACTATCATACTTTTCCATTAAGTGTTGCGCGTATTCGAAGGATTCATCATTGGCATTACCCTCTTCAAGTGCTTGTTTCCAGAAAGCTTTTTCTACCGTATTTCCACGCTCATAGGCAAGAATAACAGGCATCGTGATTTTTCCTTCTCGAAAATCATCTCCTATATTTTTTCCTAAGTTTTGGGCACTACCACTATAGTCAAGTGCATCATCAATCAATTGGAAAGCTAAACCTAAAGATGTTCCATATTCACGTAATGCAGAACGCTCTTTATCTCCATAGCCAGCAACAATGGGTCCTACTTCGGCGGCTGCTGAAAAAAGTGCCGCTGTTTTTGCATTGATGATTTTGAGATAGTCTGAAGGACTGGTTTTGATATTTTTTGCAGCAGAAAGTTGCATAACTTCTCCTTCGGCAATAATTGCAGCAGCGTTTGCTAGGACAGAGAGCGCTTCTATAGAGCCGACATCAACCATCATTTTAAAAGCTTGCCCCAATAAGAAATCACCAACAAGCACACTTGCTTGATTTCCCCAAATCATCCGTGCCGTAGATTTTCCACGTCGTAAATTACTTTCATCAATCACGTCATCGTGCAGTAATGTTGCTGTATGCATAAATTCAACGGCTGTTGCAAGTTTTATATGCCCGTCACTTTGATAATTGAACATATGAGCAGAAGCGAGAGTAATCATTGGTCGTAACCGCTTTCCCCCTGATGAAATAAGATGATTAGAAATTTCAGGAATCATCTCAACCTCTGATTTTGCCATAGAGAGAATAAATTGATTTACGCGCTTCATATCTTGTTGAGTAAGATTGATAAGAGATTGAAGAGAAATTTGATTATTTCTTATTTGTTCTGGTTTGATGGCTGCACTCAATGTATTTACTCCTAGAGTATTGCAATGGACATGTATAAATTCTATTTTATTGGTTAGCATAAAGGGGGTTTTATTTTGACTCAAGCCTTTGATGTGGCTTTGAAGTGTAAGCTTTGATAGATCTTGTCAAGAAATGTTCTTTAATAAGTGTAATGTTGTTGTTATAAAATGATAAAAAAAATTAAAATGGTAGCTGAATAGCGAAAGTGCAATTTATACAAGGTGAACATTAGACTTTTAAATGGATAAAGCAACGAATCAAAGTGGTGAAACAATTGACAGTTTTCATCGCGGGAAATTTTATTTGGTTCAACCTCATAAATATGGCCATCGTTCTGGGATGGACGCTATGTTATTAGCTAGTTTGGTTCCGAGTGATTTAAAGGGCAAGGTCGTTGATTTAGGTGCAGGTGCTGGAGCTGCAGGGCTGGCTGTTGCTTCACGTTGTCTGAAAGTTCATGTTACCTTAGTTGAACGTTCGGCTTTTATGATATCGTACGCTCAAAAAACGCTTATGCTAAAACAAAATAAACAATTTACTGGCCGCATTTGTTTGCTAGAAGCAGATGTTACTTTCAAGGGGAATGAACGTATAAAAGCAGGTTTGATAGATAATAGCTTTGATTTTGCGATTATGAATCCACCTTTTAATAATCCTACTGATCGCAAGACACCTGATCAACAAAAATCTGAAGCACACGTTATGCCTGAAGCGATGTTTGATAATTGGTTGCGGAGTGCAGCAGCGATTGTCAAGCCAGGTGGATATTTAGGGCTAATTGCACGACCACAATCGCTGGCAGATATCTTGCGTGCTTTAGAAGGGCGTTTTGGTGGTATTTGTATAATTCCTGTGCATGCACGTGCAAAAACAGCAGCAATTCGTCTTTTATTTTACGCAAAACGAGGAAGTAGAGCAGCTTTATCTATTTTACCGGCACTGGTGATACATGAAGATAATGGTCATACTTTTTCACCACGGATTGATGCAATTAATAATGGATATATAAGCTTGTGGGAACTTTTGTAATGGTATCTTGTGTTTTTCAGTTTATTCTTTAAAGTCTACACTTTGTTACTAGGGAGGTTTAGCTTTTGGATGAAATTATATTTCTGGTTGTAATGTGGGGATTGATTGGCGCTTTTGGATGGTATCGCGTTGTTCCTTTTTGTTGTTCTTTCCTCTTTAATTTTTCTTAACTTATAAGGAGATTTTGTTTTGATTGACGTTATCAAGAAACTTGTTCCCCATCGTTTTTCTTCCAATAAATTAGAAATTCCTGTCGTTCGCCTTCAAGGGGCGATTATGGATTCGTCAGCATCTATATCTCGTACGCTTTCCCTCAGTAGATGTGCCAGTCTTTTAGAGAAGGCTTTTGCGTACAAAAAAGCACCGGCTATTGCCCTTATTATCAATTCTCCTGGAGGTTCACCTGTACAATCGCGTTTAATCTTCAAGCGTATTCGTGATTTGGCAGAAGAAAAAAATAAAAAGGTTCTTGTATTTATTGAAGATATAGCAGCATCCGGTGGTTATATGATTGCTTGTGCAGGAGATGAAATTTTTGCAGATCCTTCTTCGATTGTTGGTTCCATTGGGGTGGTTTCAGCTTCCTTTGGTTTTCCGGAACTTTTAAAGAAAATTGGTGTGGAGCGGCGCGTTTACACAGCAGGAAAAAACAAGGTTACACTAGATCCATTTCAGCCTGAAAAAAAAGCGGATATTGAGCATTTGAAATCTCTCCAACTGGAAGTACATCAAACTTTTATCGATTTAGTTAAAGAGCGGCGATCTACAAAATTATCAAATGATTTGAATCTCTTTACAGGAATGTTTTGGAGTGGAAAAAAAGGCGTTGAACTTGGTTTGATTGACGGATTGAATGATGTACGTTCTGTTATTAAGGAGCGCTTTGGTAATGATGCAAAACTTCGACTTATTACGCCTCCAAAAAGTTTTTTAAGCCCTAAAACGCCTTCAGGAGTGACTGCTCATACAGTTTATACAGCAGTTGACAGTGCGTTGATGGCAGCAGAAGAGCGGGCACTTTGGCAGCGTTACGGTTTGTGAGGCCAAAAATCATTCGAGAGGAGGTTTTATCTAAAAACAGATGATAGAAGAAAAAAGGCTTGAAATGATACGAAAGTTTATTTTGTATAAGAATTCTCCATATTTATTACTTATTTAGAAAACGATTAAGAATATTTCAAGCTGTTTATAGGGTTTATGCTACAGGTATGAATGAAAGGGGCATATTTATAAAAGAACTCTGTATAGGTTAATATTACGTCATATGATATCACATGTAAAAGCTTCGATCCAAAGACATTCTTATGTATTTACACCCATTAAATTGAATTTAGCTTTGCATGTTGTGGGGCAACGTGCTGATGGTTATCATTTAATAGAAAGTTTGGTTTATTTTAGTCTTAGCGGTGATTGCTTACACTATGCGTCTTGTGAAAGTGACCAGTTTGTTTTAACGGGGCCATTTGCAAAAGGGCTTGTTTCTCATTCAGATAATTTGGTTATTCGTGCACGGGATTTTATGCATAAGACTTTTCCTGAAAGTGCTCAACCTGCGTTTTTTCGACTTGTAAAAACATTACCTGTTGCCTCAGGTATTGGTGGTGGCTCAGGTGATGCTGCTGGGGTTGTAAGCATGTTGTATCAACAGTGGAATCTTGATTGCCCTTATGAAAAATTAGCAAAAATGAGTTTAGTTCTTGGTGCTGATGTACCCATGTGTCTTTTTGCATTAGAATATCAGCAGCCACTTTTGGTTAAAGGGATTGGTCAAAAGATCATACGATTACAAGAGGCTTGTTCACTGGCAATGGTATTGGTTAATCATGGACAAGAAATTTCAACACAAGCTGTTTTTAAAGCGTTAGAGAAGCGTCATCATCCTTCTTTAAAAATTGATTCAGTCGCTTTAAAGACTGTTGATTCATTGGTTGAGGTTTTACAAGAAACGCGTAATGATCTTTTTTCTCCGGCATTAAAAATGGCACCTCAGTTAGCCGAAGTGTTATCTGTATTAGATGAATGTGGGTCTCTTTTTTCTCGTATGTCTGGAACGGGGGCAACTTGTTTTGGCATTTTTAAAAATCAACAAGCAGCGCAAAAGGCAGCTCTTTTTATCAAATCAATGTACCCAAATTGGTTTGTAAAACCGATCATGACTTTAGGAACTATTTGAGAAATAAAAACTTTTGTTTTGTCCTGATTCTACTATACATAATGAAGAGGGTAACTAAAGAAATCTACTTTTTGTTTTTTAAACAAAATGAATACATGCTAGAATAATTTTTTAGAAGAAAAATGGACAATAGGATACTCTTTATCTCATGGTTTGTTTTTATCTTTTGTGTAAGAATTCGCAGAATGTTTGAAGAACCATTTAAAACTGTAATGCTTGCAAAAAATAAGCAGGCTACAGAAATAAGTGTATATTTGTTGTATTTGTGATTTATCAAAGATGTTTAATGTGCCGCTTCAGCCAAATTTCTCGTGTGAATTGAATTTGCAGAAACAGGGGTTTTTTCATATAGCTGGTGTTGATGAAGTAGGACGGGGTCCTCTCGCTGGACCGGTGGTAACGGCAGCAGTTATCTTGGATAAAGATCATATTCCTGATGGATTAAATGATTCAAAAAAACTCTCTTTTCTTCAACGGAGTAGACTTTATCATGAAATTTTGCAAAGTGCATTGGCGGTTTCAGTTGCTAGTGTTTGCGCTCGTACAATTGATCAATCTAATATTAGACAAGCAACTTTAGAAGCAATGCGTCGCTGTATTAAAGGATTAGCTGTTTCAGCCCACTATGTACTTGTTGATGGACGTGATATTCCCTCTGGGTTGTCTTGTCCCGCAATTGCGTTGATTAAGGGCGATCAGCGTTCGGTTTCAATTGCAGCCGCATCTATTATTGCGAAGGTAACGCGTGACCGGATGATGGAATGTGCAGGACAAGTTTATAAAGGCTATGGTTTAGAGAAGCATGTAGGATATGCAACGTTAGTTCATCGTACGGCTCTTAATAAATATGGTCCAATCGTAGGATTACATCGTTATAGTTTTGCACCACTAAAAGAACGTTATAGGAATGATGTATCATGACGATTCTACCACTCAATAGTGCTTCGATAAAAGAGGCAATAGCGCTTCTTGAACAAGGGAAGTTAGTAGCGTTACCAACGGAAACTGTTTATGGATTAGCAGGCGATGCGACCAATGGGGGGGCAATTTCTTCTATTTATTCTACAAAGGGTCGTCCGAAAATTAATCCTCTTATTGCGCATGTCAGCGGCATCGAAATGGCGGAACGTTATGTTAAAATTGACTTTCTTTCACGCCAATTAATGGAGGAATTTTGGCCAGGACCTTTAACATTGGTTTTGCCTTTAAAGGAACAGCATAATATCCATCCTTTAACGACTGCCGGTTTGAATACATTGGCTATTCGTTTTCCAGACAGTCGTTTTGCGGAAGTTGTACAATATTTTGGACGCCCACTTGCTGCTCCTAGTGCGAATCAATCAGGACGTCTTAGTCCTACTTCCGCTGAGGCTGTTTTTGCATCTTTGGGGGAATCTGTTTCTTTGATATTGGACGGAGGATCTTCTAAAATAGGGCTTGAATCAACGATTATTAAGATTTGTGGTGAAAATATTTATCTTTTGCGTCCAGGGGGGCTTGCGGCTGATGAAATTGAAGAAGTTGTGGGGAAGTCTTTAAAACGGATAGATCAAAGGGCAGCGATTGAAGCTCCTGGGATGTTAAAGTCGCATTATGCTCCCAATGCCACGGTTCGTTTGAATGTAGAAAAGGTGGAAAGTGGTGAAGCGCTTTTAGCATTTGGTTCAAAGCGTGTTATGGGGGCTGAAAATGCTGTTTCTATTTTAAACCTTAGCGAAGATGGAAAATTGGAAGAGGCAGCCTCTCATTTATTTCAATATATGAAGGAATTAGATTCATTTAAAGTGAAATGTATCGCAGTAGAACCTATTCCATCATACGGATTAGGAGAGGCTATCAATGATCGTCTTATACGGGCTGCGGCTCCAAAGGAGAAATGAACATGGAGCAGGAATTAATTGAGGGGTTTAGGAAAATTGTTGGTGCTAAGCATGCTATAACAGATCAAGCGTTTATTGCGCCGTATTTGCTTGAAGAGCGTGGGCTTTTTCATGGAAAAACACCTTTACTTTTACGCCCATCTTCTTGCGCAGAGGTCTCTTCGATTATGCAGTTAGCGAGCAAAACGCGCACACCGATTGTGCCACAGGGTGGAAATACAGGGCTTGTGGGGGGACAACAACCAGATGAAAGAGGAGGGAGCGTTCTTTTATCCATGGAGCGATTAAATAAGATTAGAGCTATAAATATTGAAGGAAATTTTGTTGTTGTAGAGGCTGGTGTTATTTTACAGGATTTACAGAAAAAAGTGGATGAATCAGGTCGTTTTTTCCCTCTTTCTTTGGCATCTGAAGGTTCTTGCCAAGTAGGAGGAAATCTTTCGTCGAATGCTGGAGGGACAGCTGTTTTAGCCTATGGCAATATGCGTGATCTTTGTCTTGGTTTAGAAGTTGTTTTACCGGATGGGCGGATTTTAGATGATTTGCGTTTTGTTAAAAAAGACAATAGCGGTTACGATTTAAAAAATCTTTTTATTGGTGCAGAAGGCACATTGGGCGTTATAACCGCAGCCGTTTTGAAGATTTTTCCAAAAATAAAAGGAAAAGCAGTTGCTTTGGTGGGATTATATAGTCCGGCGAAGGCTTTAGAGTTTTTATCTCTGGCTCAAGAATATGGAGGAGGGATGTTGACAGGTTTTGAGCTTATGTCAAAGCTCAGTTTGCAAATGGCTTTAGATTATAAGATGTGTGAGAAGCTTCCTCTCCAGCAGAAACATGAATGGTATGTATTAATGAACATTTCATCGTTGCAAGGCAATGATGAGGCGTTATCGGTATTGAGTACTATTTTAGAAGAAGCTTTAAAGAATGCGGTGATAGAAGATGCAGTTGTTGCGCAATCTTTAAAACAGCAAGATTTTTTTTGGCAATTGCGAGAAAGTATATCATCGGCACAAAAGTTGGCGGGAGGATCTATTAAGCACGATATTGCAGTACCGCTTGCTTCCATTCCTGATTTTATTGCTGAAGCAGCACTTATTGTTGAAGATATTTCTCCAGGAGCACGGGTGGTTTGTTTTGGACACATGGGTGATGGAAATTTGCATTATAATGTTACACAACCTGTAGGAGTTGATACGACAGTATTCTTGCAGTTATGGTCAAAAATGAACCATCGCATTCATAGTTTAGTGATGGATTATAAAGGTGCATTTTCTGCTGAGCATGGAATTGGTCAGCTTAAGCGCGAAGAACTTCGTTCTTTTAAATCATCGGTCGCATTAGATATTATGCAAGGAATTAAGGAAACGCTCGATCCTTTAGGAATAATGAATCCCGGAAAAGTATTATAATTCAAGAATGGTGAATTTTATCATTTATTTTTGTTTAGATTTTAATAACCAAAAAAGAAACCAGTTGTTTTTTATTCAAACTTTTAATAATCCAATGAGAAAAAGCTGCTAAAGGGTGTATGTTATTTAATAAATTGGGATAATGTATATGGCTAATCAATGCTTTAATCAGGCAAAAGCGGTGCTTGAATTTCGGTTAGATCCGTGCCATTTGCCACAAACGACGACATATTTTTCATCCAAAACGGGCAATCAGGTTATTTGTTCGTTAAATGAGCGTGGTGTTTCTTTTAAAACGGATATGCCTTCAAGCTTATCGCATTTAATACCCCCTTATCATTTCAAAGGAATTGCAGCACGCACCGTAAAAACGCGTTCAGGAGAAAGAGCCGTTGCATTAGAGTTACTTCATGCAGATGAGGAAGCTTGTATCCCGCTTTTGGTTTCCAGAGATTTGAATAATGTTCTTTTGGATTGGCGATTATGGGCGGATACTTATAGCCTTCCCATGCTTATGATTAATGAAAATAATCGCATTGTGGTTGTGAAAGATCGTTCTGATTTACATCGATTTTTTTGTACAACATCGTATTCTAGACAAAAGCGTTTTTTACTTCGTTATGGCAATCCGTTAGGCTTGCGTTTGGTGATTGCGAATCGAATTGCACTCCAGTAATATTAACATGCATTCATTGTTGTACTACCGTCAGCATTTATCTTGTTGTGCCGTAAAACATCGTTGTTTGGGGCGGTAACATAAGGGGTGTAAACTTCGCACATGAAGTGTTTTTAGAAGATATGGCGAATATTCTTAAGTTTGCTTGTCGGTTTTTGTGTAAGTGCAGCATATGAGTGGGAAGCAAGAGGACCCCGCTCAATGAGAATCCAGACTTTTACAGACGGGATTTGGTGTGACTTTTGGTTCTTGAAAACAAAGAGGAAGTCAATGATTGTAAATGAGAGTTTTTTGACACCATACATTGGCAGCAGAAATCTATTATGTAAAACGCTTTTTTCGGAGAGGTGAAAACGGCTTTCGTAACAATAGAAACTGTTTTTTGCGGTATAATTTTGGGTTTTTGCCACATTATTAAAACATTAGAAAATTACTGGAAGTGTTTTTGAATTTTTTTTAATAAATCATTTCTCCATTTTGAATGAGAGCTTTGAATATTGCAGAACATTCTTATTTCATCTCTCTTTTATAATCAAAATCATTTAGATAGAAAGGGTTATCGTAATATTGAGAGTTGGAAAATACAAAGATGGTATCGGTTTTTATCTTTATTCCAGAAAGATGGCAGAATGGATTTATACTATTTGCAGGTAGTGTCGTAAAATGGGAGTGATGAGCATGAGAGATATTGTTTAAGAGTTTGTATGTGAATAACATAACTATCTTTTTTGGGCATTTTATTTTTCGTAAAAGCGGAATTTCATTAAAAAACGCGATAGATAAAAGAAATGATAGTATATATGTTTTTCTTCAGGATTTTATAAGAAAGAAAGTGTTTATAAAAATGATGAGAAAATACGTTTAAAGTAAATACAACAGTAAAATGATCATTTTATATTACATTCTCAGATTCAGAAATTTTTCCTATTTTATCATGAGTAGATATCCTATTTACAATATTTGATTGTTCAAAAGAAAGCACACTCATTTTTTCAAAATTATGGTCAACGTAAAACAGTGAGAAAATTTGTGTGTCATGCTCTTACGTGAAATCATCAAATCGTAAAAAAGAATAGTCAAAGGATTTAATTTTCTCGCGCAATAGCTCGCCATCCGATATCGCGACGAACAAAACCCTCTGGCCAAACAATATAATCAACGGCTTCATAAGCACGTTTTTGTGCTTGCGTAATCGTTTTTCCTGTTGCTGTTATATTGAGAACACGTCCACCATTTGCAATGAGTTGTCCATTTCGTAATGCTGTACCAGCTTGAAAAACTTTCACATCGGGAAGAGTATCTACTTTATCAACGTTACGAATAACAGTTCCTTTTTGGGGAGAGTCTGGATAACCATTAGCAGCCATAACAACGGTGAGAGCAGTCTTTTCAGACCACTGAAGAGGTTTATTTTCAAGATTTCCTTGAGCTGCGGCAAGAAAAATTGGTAGAATATCATCTTTAAGGCGCATCATTAAAACTTGACATTCAGGATCCCCGAATCGTACGTTAAATTCAATTAATTCGGGTCCTTTTTGCGTTATCATCAAGCCGACGAAGAGAATACCTCTAAAGGGGGCGCCCATTTCGTTCATGCTTTTTAAAGCTGGTTCAACAATTTCTTTAAGGGTACGATACACTATTTCTTGGGTCATGATGGGTGCTGGTGAATAAGCACCCATACCACCGGTATTTGCTCCAGTATCTCCATCTCCTACACGCTTATGATCTTGAGCAGATCCAAAGGGAAGAGCAACTTTACCATCACAAAGGCAGAAGAAGCTTGCTTCTTCACCTTCCAGAAAAGATTCTACAACAATTTTGTTTCCTGCATCCCCAAATGCACTTTTGAAGCAGGCATCAACAGCGTTAAATGCTTCTTCTATAGTTGTTGCAACCACGACACCTTTGCCGGCAGCTAAGCCATCAGCTTTAATAACAATGGGAACACCTTGTTGATGAATGTAAGCTTTGGCTCTAGCGGCATCATTAAAGCATTGGTAACTTGCTGTAGGAATGTTATTCTTATGACATAAATCTTTTGTAAAAGCTTTTGAACCTTCTAGTTGAGCAGCTTTTTGAGTAGGACCAAATACACAGATGTTAGCGCTATTAAGAGAATCTGTTATACCTGCAACCAATGGTGCTTCTGGTCCTACAATCACAAGATCAATAGAATGTGCTTTACAAAAATCAATAATAAGGGGGTGATCATCAATGTCTAAATTAATATTTTCACCAAATTCTGTTGTTGCAGGATTTCCAGGAGCACAATATAACTTTGTTAACAGTGGTGATGCTGCTATTTTCCATGCTAAAGCATGTTCTCGTCCACCTGAGCCAATAAGAAGAATATTCATTGCTTGCTCCTCTCATAGAAGATGATTAATTTCATCTCCTTCTCATAAGAATGAAATGTCTCTATCGCAAGACTAAAGGTAAATCATTTGATGAAAAAAAATAAAAATATCGCACCTGTTCAGTCCTATAATAGCCAAGGACGGGTTATGGATGCATCTTCCAAACAATGGGTCTACAGTTTACTTCCCTGTTCTTTATGGTTTTATGCGCAATTGGCGCGTTGGGATCGGCCTATTGGATGGCAATTGTTGATGTGGCCTTGTTTTTGGTCAACAACAATGGCTTTTCTCTCTTATGAAATGCATTATGATACTCTTTCATCAATGTTGCTTCATTGGGTTTGGTATCTTTTTCTTTTTTTTCTAGGATCCATCGCTATGCGAGGGGCAGGATGTACTTGGAATGATCTTATTGACCATAAAATCGATTCTCAGGTAGAAAGAACACGTTCTCGCCCATTGCCGACAGGTCATGTGAGTCGGTTTCAAGCAAGAGTTTTTATACTTGTGCAATGTTTGGTTGGTTTAGGCGTTTTATCACAATTTAATAGGTTTAGTTTTTTTCTAGGTATTTCGTCATTGATGGCTGTTGCATTTTATCCTTTTATGAAACGCGTAACATATTGGCCGCAGTTTTTTTTAGGCGTTGCATTTAATTGGGGGGCATTAATGGGGTGGGCTGTTGTCTTTGGAAGTTTAAGCTGGTCACCGATTTTGCTTTATGTGGGATCAATTTTATGGACCATAGGATATGATACAATCTACGCCCATCAAGATAAAGAAGATGACGCTACGGTTGGTGTGCGTTCTACAGCACTTCTCTTTGGTAAAGAAACCAAGCGTGCTTTAGTATTTTTGTATGGTGGTTTTGTACTGTTCGTGAGTTTAGCATTTTATTTAGCTGAAGTCCCTGTTCTTAGTTTTTTGGGGATTTTTGTGGCAAGTATCCATATGTTTATTCAAATTAAAGTTATTGATATAGATGACAGTGCACAATGCCTCAGGCTTTTCAAATCTAATTCGCTTATTGGTCTTGTGATTTTTGCTGGTTTAGTATGTGGTGGTATATGGATGATGTTTTATCCTACAGCTTAACAACAAATTAGATAAAATCATATATTCTGATGATGAGGAGAGGAATGAAAATACAAAGATACTTTCATTAATTTTAAAGTGTATTATTTTTTCATGTTCAAAGTTTTTTGTATTTTATGATTAGTTTTATTCCAGATCTTTCTGGTTTGAAATAACGATTTTTTCAAATTTTATTGAAATAAAAATAGACTTTAGGAGGAATGAACAACTTTTTTAATTGAAAGTGCACTTTCTCTTATCAGAAATTACAAAAGTAAAATCATAATTTTTGCTGAATACCGTGTTTTCTCTTAAATAAGCTTGTTGCTCATCTATTGTCTTCAAGCAATGCAGTAGGAGATATTATCAACCAACTTTTATAGTGAAAATAAAACTTTTCTATTGAATGGAAACTAATCATTTTGTTTTAGAAATTTGCAAATAGAAAATAGTCATTGAACCCTTAGGAAGACAAAATCTTCATAACGATAAAGCTTGAAGGATTAGGGATAAAGTTTTTGTTTTTTCCAATTGCTGTGTTCAACACAATCACGCGTAAAAAGCAGACGATCATGTAAACGAAATGGGCGATCACACCAGAATTCTATAGAAAGGGGTTTAACACGAAAACCAGACCAATACGGTGGTCGTGGAATATTGCCTACTGCATAACGTGCAGTATATTGAGCAATTGCTTTTTCGAGCACAAAACGATTGTCTAATGGTTGAGATTGTTTAGATGCCCATGCCCCAATTCGACTCCCACGTGGTCGCGATTGGAAATAGGCATCGGCTTCCTGTTGACTTACTTTTTCAACAATGCCTCTAATTCTGACCTGACGACGGAGCGATTTCCAATGAAAACCTAAGGATGCCTTCATTGATTTTAAAATTTCTTGTCCTTTACAGCTTTCATAATTGGTATAGAAGACGAAGCCTTGAGGACTGTAGTCTTTGAGGAGAACCATACGAACATTAGGAAGTCCTGTTTCGTCAACTGTTGCGAGCGCCATAGCATTCGGATCATTTATTTCGCTTATTGTTGCCTCTTCAAGCCATTTTGCAAAAAGTTCAAAAGGTTTTTGCATTTGCATAAAATGATCATCTGTTGGTATTTTATCGCTCATAGTGTCTCCAAATGTCAGCGAGCATGGGTAAGGCATTTTCTTATTTACTTTGTCATCTCGAAGTAAAGTAGCATTTTTTCCTATTTTCAAAAAGTCAATGCTATCGTGTATTTTTATAGTGGTTTCATTATTTTTGTCTTTAGCATAGACGATAATGAGCTATATTAAATAAATATCTCATTTTATCTGGTATTTTAGTTTATTGATAGACATATAAAGAAAGAAGAAATTATTCTCTGGAATAGATTGATAAAGCTATGAGGGATATTGAAAACATATCCGTTGATATTTTGAAAACGAAAAAATTGAAAAGAGGGCAATATGCGTGATCCCTACACGATTCTGGGTGTGGCACGTACCGCAAAATCGCAAGAGATTAAATCAGCATTTAGAAAATTAGCAAAGAAGTATCATCCAGATCACAATAAAGATGATGCAAAGGCTAAAGAAAAGTTTGCTGAAATTAATCAAGCTTATGAAATTATAGGTGATAAAGATAAAAAAGCACAATTTGACCGCGGTGAAATTGATATGGAAGGAAAACCGCTTTATCAAGCCTATGGTGCTGGTGAGAATTTTAACAATAAACAAAATCCTTTTTCAGGAAGAGCGAGAGGATTTGATTTTTCCTCTTCAGGTGGTGCAAGTTTTGATGCGAGTGATATTTTTCGCGATCTGTTTGGGGGAGGCGGTAGCTTTTCGAATTCCACACACTATAATCGCCCTCAACAAGGAGCACATGTTCGTGCTAATCTTGCCATAACATTAGAGCAGATGGTTGGCGCAGAAAAGGTGGAAGCCGTTTTTCCTAATGGAAAAAAGTTAAAAATTAAACTTCCAGATTATATTGAAGACGGGCAAACTATTCGTTTAAAAGGTCAGGGAGAAGAGGTTCCTCATGGGCAAGCAGGAGATGCATTGATAACCATTCAGATTCAAAAACATCCTCGTTTTCGGGTTGAAGGAAGGGCGCTTCATCTTGATTTACCAGTTTCTCTTAAACGTGCTGTTTTGGGAGCAAAAGAAGAAGTTGAGACATTGGAGGGACGTGTGGTTTTAACGATTCCTGCTTGGTCAAGTTCTGATCGCGTTTTGCGGTTGAAAGGAAAAGGACTTCGTTTAAAAAATGGTACAAGAGATGATCTTTATGTGCATGTTCGTATTATGTTGCCGGAAGGTGAAAATGCTGCGCTAGAACAGTTTTTGCAAATGCAAAAGGATTAGTTTTAAAAAATTTATATATAAGGCATAGTTTTTGCTTGATTTCAAACCAATTACTTGAAGAAAAAGTTGACCTGTGTCATAGGCAAATGAATAATATTAATTTTAAGTAACAATGGGGCAGTGCTAATGGCTAAGGGTAATGGTTTGTTGTACGGTAAGCGTGGCTTAATTTTAGGGTTGGCCAATAATCGCTCCATCGCTTGGGGGATTGCTAAAGCGGCGAGTAGCGCAGGGGCAGAGCTTGCTTTCACCTATCAGGGTGAAGCCATGAAAAAGCGTGTTGAGCCTTTGGCTGAAGAATTAAAGGGATTTGTTTGTGGACATTGTGATGTTTCTGACAGTGCTTCTATTGATTCAGTCTTTAGAGCCATAGAGAAGAAATGGGGCAAACTCGATTTTTTAGTTCATGCTATTGGTTTTTCTAATAAAGATGAATTAAGTGGTCGTTATGTTGATATCAGCGAATCAAATTTTATGATGACCATGAATATTTCCGTTTATTCCCTAACAGCTCTAACAAAGCGTGCAGAAAAGTTGATGCCGGATGGCGGTTCAATCTTGACACTGACCTATTATGGTGCGGAAAAAGTTGTTCCCAATTATAATGTAATGGGGGTTGCTAAAGCAGCTCTTGAAGCGAGCGTGAAGTATTTAGCGGTAGATTTAGGTCCCAAAAATATTCGTGTTAATGCGATATCTGCTGGACCGATTAAAACGTTAGCAGCTTCAGGTATTGGTGATTTCCGTTATATTTTAAAATGGAATGAATATAATGCTCCATTACGCCGTACAGTAACAATTGAAGAGGTTGGTGATTCTGCTCTTTATTTTCTTTCAGATTTGTCTCGTTCTGTTACTGGTGAAGTTCATCATGTCGATTCGGGTTATAATATCATAGGTATGAAAGCAGTTGATGCACCAGACATTTCTGTCGTTAAAGAATAAAGTTTGGTTTATAGGGTTTTATTGAACAGCGGTAATTTGACCAAATTAAAAGCGGCTGAGAGTATTTTGGAACAAAGAGCTGTCTTGTGTATAACTCAACATATGTTGTCGTTGGCATATATTTGACAGAGAAACGGATCTTTTTTCATGTCGCATAATACATTTGGTCATTTGTTTCGTGTAACCACATGGGGAGAAAGTCATGGTGCTGCTCTTGGTTGTGTCATTGATGGTTGTCCGCCTGGAATTATTTTTACTCTTGCAGAAGTTCAAGCTTATCTTGATAAACGGAGACCAGGACAATCCGTATATACAACGCAGCGACGCGAATTGGATCAAGTAGAAATCCTTTCAGGAGCTATCGCTCAGGACGATGGGACGGCATTGGTTACAACAGGTACACCAATTTCTCTGTTGATTAGAAATACAGATCAGCGTTCGAAGGATTATAGCTCGATTGCCCATCAATATCGTCCAGGACACGCGGATTATACTTATGATATTAAATATGGCCTTCGTGATTTTCGAGGAGGAGGGCGTTCTTCGGCACGGGAGACAGCAGCACGTGTTGCAGCGGGTGCATTTGCACGTAAAATTGTTCCTGGTTTGGTGGTTCGAGGAGCAGTGATAGCAATTGGTCCTCATAATATTAATCGTGATCGTTGGGATTGGTCAGAGGTTGATAAGAATCCTTTTTTTACACCTGACACAGAGATGGTTCACATTTTTAGTGATTATATCAGTAAACTCCGTAAAGAGGGGACATCTGTTGGTGCTGTTGTTGAGATCATTGCAGAAAATGTTCCGGCAGGTTTAGGAGCACCTATTTACGCAAAACTAGATCAAGATATTGCATCCTTCCTTATGTCGATTAATGCAGTAAAAGGAGTTGAAATTGGGGATGGTTTTGCGGCAGCCCGCATGAGGGGAGAAGAAAATGCCGATGAAATGCGGATGGGAAATGATGGAAAACCACTTTTTTTATCCAATCATGCTGGTGGTATTTTAGGGGGAATATCGAGTGGACAGCCAATTGTTGCACGTTTTGCTGTCAAGCCTACTTCATCAATTTTAACGCCTCGTCGCTCTATTGATGTTGATGGTCATGATGTAGATGTTATAACGAAGGGACGTCATGATCCATGTGTTGGGATTCGCGCTGTTCCTGTTGGTGAAGCGATGGTTGCTTGTGCTATTGCTGACCATTATCTAAGACATCGCGGTCAAGTTGGGTGATTGAAAAGGTGAATAATGGTGTATGATGAAGAAAAAATTGTTTCTGCACTTAAAGCTTTTGAACGCGGTGAAATTGTTGTGGTGACAGATGATGATGACCGTGAAAATGAGGGTGATTTAACTGTTGCTGCTGTTCATTGTACAGAAGAAAAGATGGCATTCATCATTCGCCACACAACAGGGATTGTTTGTGCACCTATGCCAAAAGAAGAAGCAAAACGGTTTCATCTTGCTCCTATGGTGCCAGATAATAATTCAGCACATCGGACTCAGTTTACTGTTACTGTTGATTTTAAACACGGCATAACAACAGGGATTTCAGCGCATGACCGTACATTAGCTGTACGTAATCTTGCGAATTCAGATGCAAGCGCGGATGATTTTGTTCGTCCAGGACATATTTTCCCTTTGATTGCGCATGAAGGGGGTGTTCTTATGCGTTCAGGTCACACGGAAGCGGCTGTTGATTTATGTAAATTAGCTGGTTTACCGCCAGTTGGTGTTATTGGTGAGTTGGTTAATGATGATGGCAGTGTTAAACATGGAGATGGAGTTACAAAATTTGCACAAGAACATCGATTGCATATGATAACGGTTGCGGATTTAATCGCTTATCGTCAGCGTAAAGAAATCTTGATCAGGCATATTGGAGAAATGCCTATCGAAACATCAATAGGCCCAGCTGTTGTGCAAAGTTATCAACTTCCTTGGGAAACAGTTCAGCATGTTGCAATCGTTTTTGGTGATATTCGTGATGGTGAAAATATTCCTGTGCGTTTGCATCGTGAAAACATTATGAATGATGTTTTTGGTCAAGCGTCAGATGTTACCGCTATCATGCAGCGTATGATGGAAAAAGAAAAACGGGGTGTTTTTGTTTATTTACGTGAAGGATCAGTTGGTATTGATGAAAAATCAGCTATGAGCATTCAGGAAATGGCAAAAGACGGTTCAGAAAACCATATACAGGCAATTGAACGTGAAGAAGAATGGCGCCAAATTGGTTTAGGGTCACAAATTTTGAAACATTTAGGAATCAGTTCTGTTATTGTTTACGCTTCTAAAGAGCGTCGTTATGTAGATTTAGAAGGTTTTGGAATTCGTATATCCAGAATAGATATTTTGTGAGGTTCATATGAAAAAAGAAATACAAGAGGGGGATATTACGACCTTAAGTTTTGAACAAGCGCTGAAGCAACTTGAAGTTATTGTTGAAAATTTGGAACGTGGCGATGTGCCTTTGGAACAATCCATAGATATTTATGAACGTGGTGAAGCGCTTAAAAAACATTGTGAAAAACTCTTGAAAGTTGCTGAAGCTAAAGTTGAAAAAATTCAACTTTCAGAGGGAGGTTCTCCAGAAGGAGTAGAACCACTTGATGCTCAATAATATTAAACTATTTTTGGATATTTATTGCGGGATTAAGCAGTGCAATAACCTTATTTATAGAAAGCAAATTTTATTGGTTTCTTTTTTATAAAATAAGTTAAAAATGAGAAAAATCATAAATCATCTCAAATAGAGATTTTTCAGTAAAAAAGATGCAAAACTGTCAATAAAAGAGTAGAGAAGATGTATTTTTATCGTTGCGTTCTCTTGAGTTAAGGTAATAGGAGGGAGTTTTTTTGTCTCATATCTTAACACCATTGCTTGACCGTGTTTGTTTCCCGCAAGATTTGCGGGCTTTGCCTGAGTCTGATTTGGTACAGTTGGCTAATGAGTTGCGGGCAGAAACAATTGATGCGGTTTCTGTAACAGGTGGTCATCTTGGGGCAGGACTTGGTGTTGTTGAGCTCACTGTTGCATTACATTATGTTTTTAATACACCAGAGGATAGGATTATTTGGGATGTTGGTCATCAAACCTATCCACATAAGATTTTAACGGGGCGTAGAGAAAAAATACGTACATTACGTCAAGAGGGAGGATTATCAGGTTTCACAAAACGTTCAGAAAGTATGTATGATCCATTTGGAGCGGGCCATTCGTCTACTTCTATTTCGGCGGGGCTTGGCATGGCGGTAGCGAGTGCTTTGAAGGCAGAGACAAGACGCAATATTATCGCTGTTATTGGTGACGGTGCAATGTCTGCGGGCATGGCTTATGAAGCAATGAATAACGCTGGTGCTTTGGATGCGCGCTTGATTGTTGTTCTTAATGATAACGATATGTCTATTGCACCGCCTACAGGTGCTATGAGTGCACATCTTGCACGACTAGTTTCTCGTCCTGCTTATCGTCATTTGCGTGAACGTGTAAAGATGTTGAGCGAAAAATTGCCAAAGTTTTTTTTGGATAAGGCACGCCGTTCAGAGGAATTTGCGCGTAGTTTTTTGGTTGGGGGAACGTTATTTGATGAGCTTGGCTTTTATTACGTGGGCCCCATAGATGGGCACAATTTAGGGCATTTATTACCCGTTTTAAAAAATATTCGTGAATGTCCTAATGGTCCAGTTTTGGTGCATGTCGTAACCCATAAGGGAAAGGGATATCCACCTGCAGAAGCATCTTCTGATAAATATCATGGTGTTAATCGTTTTGATGTTACGACAGGAAAACAGGTTAAAGTATCAAGTAATATTCTACCCTATACCAAGGTATTTTCTAAAGCTTTATCAGAAGAAGCGCGCCATGATGATAAGATTGTGGGCATAACAGCAGCGATGCCAACAGGGACAGGCCTTGATGCTTTTGCGGAAAAATTTCCTGAAAAAATGTTTGATGTTGGTATTGCTGAGCAACATGCCGTAACTTTTGCGGCAGGACTTGCTTGTGAAGGGTATAAGCCTTTTGTTGCAATTTATTCTACTTTTTTACAGCGTGCTTATGATCAAATTATTCATGATGTATCAATTCAAAAATTACCGGTACGTTTTGCTATTGACCGAGCAGGTTTTGTGGGGGCAGATGGTGCAACACATGCTGGAAGTTTTGATATTGTTTTTTTGTCCACTCTTCCTGAGTTTGTTGTTATGGCACCTTCTGATGAACTTGAATTGATGCATATGGTGCGTACAGCTGCAGCCTATGATCAGGGTCCCATTTCTTTTCGTTATCCACGTGGTGAGGGTCTTGGTATAGATTTACCGCAACGTGGTGAGTTGTTAGAAATTGGAAAAGGGCGCGTTCTGCGTGAAGGAAATAGGATTGCTTTGGTTTGTTTTGGCACGCGGATGTCAGAAGTGTTGCAAGCTGCTGATGCGTTGGAGGCTGAAGGATTATCTACAACAGTTGCAGATGCACGGTTTGCAAAACCTTTAGATAAGGATTTGATGCGTCGTTTGGCACATGAGCATGAAGTTTTGGTGACAATTGAAGAAGGTGCAATTGGTGGGTTTGGAGCACACATATTACAATTTTTAGCGCAAGAAGGGCTCTTAGAGCATGGTTTGAAAGTTCGTACACTAAAACTTCCTGATGAATATTTGAGTCATGGTTCACCAGAAAAAGTTCTTTCACGTGTCGGACTTGATGCTATGGGTATTTTAAACACGGTTTTTACTGCTTTGGGACGCGAGATTCGAACAGGATAGAAAATTCGAGTATGAGATGGCTTCCAGAAAAAGACTCGATATTCTTTTAGTTGAAAAAAACTTTTTTACGACACGTTCACGCGCACGTGATGCAATTATGCGCCAAACTGTTAAAGTTAATGGAGAAATCGTTTTTAAAGCTGGGCAAATCGTTTTTGATGATGCAGAGATTACCGTTTGTGATCCAGCGCAGAAATATGTTTCTCGGGCCGCGTTAAAATTGATTGCTGCACTTGATGCATTTCCAATTATGACAGATAAAGTGACAGCCATTGATGTTGGGGCATCAACAGGTGGTTTTACACAAGTTCTCTTAGAGCGTGGAGCGGCCCATGTCATTGCGGTTGATGTTGGGCATCATCAATTTGATACACGTTTATTGGGCAACAGGGCTATAACGTTATTAGAAGGCTTAAATGTTAGAGATTTTCAACAGGAACATTTAGGCGGTAGGGAAATTGATCTTATCGTTTCCGACGTCAGCTTTATTTCTCTTAAACTTGCATTGCCTCCCGTTTTATCTTTAGCCAAGAAGGGTGCTCAAGCTGTTTTATTGGTAAAGCCTCAGTTTGAGGTTGGTCGTAAGCACCTTGGAAAGGGAGGAATATTAAATCCATCAAGTGCTAAAAAAACCGCTGAGGCACTTTTTATCTGGTTAGATACTCAAACGGGGTGGCGTGCAAAAGGTTTACTTCCTTCACCCATTACAGGTGGTGATGGCAATGTGGAATATTTACTATTCGGAGAAAAACAAGAGTGAACGATAATGTGATAATCGACTATATTGGAGCAAATGGTTATGGTACTTCCAAGACGTCGCACGGTTTTATTTATGTTCCTTTTACTTTACCGGGAGAGTGTGCTGAAATTACTGTTCATGGAAAATATGCAACATGTATAGCATTAAAAGAAAAATCACCAGAACGTGTTGATGCTCTTTGTCAGCATTTTGGAGAATGTGGAGGGTGTGTTCTTCAGCATTGGCATACTGATGCTTATTGCGTATGGAAACGACAATTAGTTGTTGATGCACTTAAAAAGTATGGACTTAATAATGTTGTTGCGCCTTTAATAGAATGTAAACCCTATAGCCGACGTCGGATGACGTTAACAGCATCCATGACCCCACAGGGGCAAAAAGTTGGTTTTAATCGTTATCTCTCTCATGAGATTGTAGCTTTTGAAGAATGTCCAGTGACGCGTTTAGAGATTATGTCTAAACTAGATGATATCAGGTCACTTTGTGCTCTTGTAAGCAATCATGCCAAACGGTTTCATATAACGATAACATCTGTTGAAAACGGTTTAGATATCGCTTTAAGCGATTGTGTTATACGCGATGAGCGTGTTCGTCAGAAAATGATCAGTGCTGCTCTTTCATATGGGATTATACGTTTATCTGTTGACGGAGAAGTTTTGGTTGAACAAGAAAAACCATTGGTTTATTTTGGAGATGTCCGTGTTGAATTTCCTTCTGGTGGTTTTCTTCAAGCAACTTGTGAAGCTGAAAATATAATGGGCGATATTATTTTGACTCATTTAAAAAAAGCAAAGAATGCTCTTGATTTATTTTCAGGGGTAGGAACATTTGCCTTGCGTATGGCAAAAAAGATGAATGTTCATGCAGTAGAAAATAATGAAGATGCATTAAGAAATCTAAATACAGCAGCACGTTTTGCAACTGGTTTAAAAACAGTCACTTGTGAAAAACGTGATCTTTTTCGCCATCCACTTTCTGTAAAGGAACTTGAGTGTTTTGAGAGCGTTGTTTTTGACCCTCCTCGCGCTGGAGCAGAGGAACAAGTACATGAACTGGCAAAGGCAACAATATCACGTGTTGTGGCAATTTCGTGTAATCCCGTTACATTTGCTCGTGATTTATCTTTTCTTGTTGCAGGGGGATATACAGTAGAAAAAATCATACCAATTGATCAATTTTTATGGTCGCCACATGTCGAAGTTGTTGCTGTTTTGAGCAAAAATAAAAAGAAGAAAAGTTGGAAGCTTTAGCCTGAAAGTTTTTTTGACATAGTTCATTTGAGTATTATTATAAAATCTCTCTAAAATTTATCTACAATAATAATCTTTTTCTTTTCTTATTGAATGAAAGCACTGAAATACGGGAAGTTTTTTTATTTGAAACTTTTTTATTATAAAACATAAAAGATAGTTGCTCCACTACTCCATACAAAAGACGAACGTATCATGAAGAAGGTGTATTTAAGCAAGCCAACACCATCGTAATATTGGCCACCTCCTAATATTAGCTACAGCTCTTGGTACTTGAGATGGTTCATTATAGGTATTTTTAGTTCTTTCTTGTACAGTTTTACTCCATGCATCTCCCCCTCCGCTTGTAACGTACAAACGAATAATCTTAATTGATTCAACAGACACAAATTCAAAATGAGAAAATCTTACGGTGTTCAAGGTTCTAATTTAAATATGAATAACGCTCAATTATCTTTATAAATCAATGTAAAATTCACCCTTCACAAGACCATCTTGATAAACGAGAAGGGGCAATATTGAATATTGGGAAGGAATGAGCAAGCTTACTTCAACGCAGTTCCACCGATTGTCATATTATTAATCCGCAGATGAGGTTGTCCAACACCAACAGGAACGTTTTGTCCTGCTTTTCCGCACATACCAATACCATTATCCAGTTTACTATCATTTCCAATCATTGTGATACGTTTCATAGCATCCGGTCCATTTCCAATAAGAGTTGCGCCTTTAATTGGTGCACCAATTTTACCATTTTCTACTCGGTATGCTTCAGTACACTCAAAGACGAATTTTCCGGAAGTAATATCAACTTGTCCTCCACCAAATGAAACAGCATAGATACCATGTTTGAGTGAAGAAAGGATTTCTTCAGGTGTTTTATCTCCTCCTAGCATGATTGTATTGGTCATTCGCGGCATTGGTGCATAAGCATAAGATTCACGCCGTCCATTTCCAGTTGATTTACCCCCCATAAGCCGTGCATTAAGCCTGTCTTGCATAAAACCAACGAGTTTTCCATCTTCAATGAGAACATTATATCCTGAAGGCGTCCCCTCATCATCGACAGTAAGAGAGCCACGGCGTTGTGGAATTGTTCCATCATCAACAACTGTAACACCTTTTGCCGCAACTTGTTGTCCTAAAAGTCCAGCAAAAGCAGATGTTTTTTTGCGGTTAAAGTCACCTTCCAAACCATGACCTACGGCTTCATGGAGCATAACGCCAGGCCATCCATTGGCTAAGACAACATCAAAAGATCCTGCAGGTGCTGCTTCTGCTTCTAAATTTGTTAAAGCCATACGTAAGGCTTCATCCGCAGCTTCTTTCCAATTTTCTTCACGAATAAATTGGTAAAATGCTTGTCGCCCCCCACATCCATAGAAACCATTTTCACGTCGATTGCCTTCAGCGGCGACCACAGATATAGAAAGTCGTACGAGTGGACGAATATCACGAACCAAATATCCATCTGCACGTAAAATTTCAACATGTTGTAGCGAGCCGGAAAGAGAAACAGTCACTTGATGTAATTTATCATTTTTCGCACGCAAATAGGCATCAATTTTTTGCAAAAGAGCACTTTTTTCTTCAAATGACGGAGTATCAAGAGGATTATGCGGTTGATAAAGTCTCTTGTTTGTTTGTTGAGGTGCTACGCTATAAGGTCCAGCATGATTATTATAGGTAACAGCTTTAGCTGCTTCACAAGCATGCTTGAGTGCAGCAGCTGATAATTCATTAGAATGTGCATATCCGGTAGCTTCTCCAGCAACGACACGCAGACCAAACCCCATATCTTGATGGAAAGAGCCGTTTTTAAGCTGTCCATTATCAAATAAAAGAGCTTCCCTTTCTGTATACTCAAGGTAAAGTTCGCCATCATCCGCATGATGAAGCGTTTCCTGTACAAGAGACTGCACTTTAGAGGAAGCAATATCAAAATGATCAATCAGCGATTTCATAAGAATTATCCTATTGTTATGGGGATGATAAGATTTTTATTGATCTAATTAAGGAGCTCTCAAAATATACGATGAGATTTTAATTGTCCAATGTGTGTCGATTTCATTCATGTTGGTAAGGTTGCATAGGCATCGCTAAGACCCTGAAGGTCAACCAGACCTCCAATTCCTTGCTCTGGGGTTGTGAAGATAAAATAGGTTGCCATTTTTCCTTTTAAAAAGAGTTGTAATATGTCTTCTTTCAGAAAAGCTTCAGCAACACAATTATCACCAAGACAACGACGATATTCCATTCTTCCCATATCTTTATCGTCAATTTTAATGCCAACACCAGGACGTAACTCAACGCGAATCGGAACAAAAACACGCATCAAAGCGCCTTGCTTTTGAGGGAGTTTATAAAAGGTAACGCGGAGGGTAATATCATGACGACCTTGTGTATGGACGTTTTGTACAACTTCACACTGCATATTAGGTGTACCTGGTGGTAGAGAACAAACTTTTGTCCATGCACCATAGGTTTGTGGAGCAGGGACGTTTTGCGCATAGGGTGTTTGTGCAAAAGCATGATTGATAACACTACTATAAAGTGTGTAAAGAACAGCACCAATAAAAAAAGTTTTTTTGAGTAATCTATAAAATATCACAGAAAATCCTATCCGATTCAACATACACAATCATACATAGATTTGCATAAAAAATGAATTCTCCATATAAAAACTATAACACAAAACTAGTATTCACCCAAATATATTAATCCATATGCTAGAAATAAAAGAAAATGAGAACGAGGAGCATTTTGTAAGAGATAAATTTTCAGCATGGTTTTATGATGTTTAGTAGGATACATTTTTATGATACATTTGTAATATACGATAGAATGTTGATTGAAAAAATATATTTTTGTTGCAAATATTTCTATCTATTTTAGAGGGTACATACAACAGAGCTATCGCACATTTTCTCAAAAATAGATTGGTCGTAATTGGTCATTCTCATATGTTAGATAATATTTGCCAAATAATATTGATTTGTGAATGACAAAAATGGAAAAAGGTTTTAAGTGGCATGTCAGTTTCAGGAGAGTTATCGGTTGCGAATGGCAAGTCAACGCCACCAAAATCCATTATTAGTGATTATATCACATTATTAAAGCCACGTGTTATGTCTCTTGTGGTCTTTACGGCTTTGGTTGGTTTGGTGGTGTCTCCTGTTCCTATCAATCCATGGTATGGTTTTTTAGCAATTTTATGTATTGCTGCTGGTGGCGGTGGTGCGGGGGCACTTAATATGTGGTATGATGCTGATATTGATGCCGTGATGGAACGGACCCAAAAGCGCCCCATTCCTACGGGTAAAATAAGCCCCCGAAAGGCATTTATTTTTGGTATGGTTCTTTCTATGCTTTCGGTATTGGTTATGGGGAGCTTCATTAATTGGTTTGCGGCGTTTTTTCTTGCTTTTACAATTTTCTTTTATGTCGTTATCTATACAATTTGGTTAAAGCGTATCACACCCCAAAATATTGTTATTGGTGGTGCTTCTGGAGCTTTTCCACCAATGATTGGATGGGCTGTGACAACAGGGACAGTGAGTATTGATAGCTTTTTATTATTTTTAATCATTTTTATGTGGACTCCTCCTCATTTTTGGGCTCTTTCTCTCTTTTCATCTCTTGATTATGAGGCTGCAGGTATTCCTATGATGCCTAATGTACGAGGTGAATATTCAACAAAAAAACAGATTTTATTTTATACTATTTTGATGGCATTATGCGCTGCTGCTCCTTTCTTTACTGGTCTTGGCAGAATTTTTTATGGTATTTTTTCAACAATTTTAAGCATTATCTTTGTTTACTTTGCCTATCGTTTGTGGAAAGCTGATACACATAATGAAACTATTTTGATGGCAAAAAAACTGTTTTTCTTTTCATTACTTTATTTGGCAGCTATCTTTGGGTTTCTTTTGATTGAATCTCTTGTTTGGTATTTTATCGCTCTTTAGGAGCGTGAAAATATAAAAAACAAATTTTAAAAGAGCTTTCCTACAAGAAGATACTATAAAATATGTTCTTATGTAAAAGATGGTATTGCTAGTTTTTTTGCATTGATTATTCGTGCATAAGGATAGGTTGTTTGACTATGATACTAAAGCTATAGAGATTAAGGATGATTTATGTCTGGACTTCCCCCTTTAACGATACGTCTTTGTGGTCCACGTGGATTTTGTGCAGGGGTTGATCGTGCTATCCAGATTGTTCTTCTTGCATTAAAAAAATATGGTGTTCCAGTGTATGTTCGTCATGAAATTGTACATAACCGCTATGTAGTTGAGGGATTGCAGCAACGGGGAGCTGTTTTTGTTGAAGAACTTGATGAGATTCCAGAAGAATATCGCACTCAACCGGTTGTTTTTTCTGCCCATGGTGTACCAAAATCTGTATCAAAAGAAGCACAACGCTATAAT
Source organism: Bartonella sp. AP58NXGY (assembly GCF_042195785.1). Taxonomy (NCBI): domain Bacteria; kingdom Pseudomonadati; phylum Pseudomonadota; class Alphaproteobacteria; order Hyphomicrobiales; family Bartonellaceae; genus Bartonella; species Bartonella sp. AP58NXGY. The sequence goes on from NZ_JBHIOY010000003.1 coordinate 49,124, forward strand.
TTGTTTTATCTTGATGCAACATGTCCGTTGGTCTCGAAAGTTCACAAACAAGCGATACGGCATCAACGTCACGGTCGTCATGTTATATTGATTGGTCATGCTGGTCATCCTGAGGTGATAGGAACGATGGGACAGCTTGAAGAAGGGGCTGTGACGCTCATTGAAACGATAGAAGATGCTTTGCATTATCAACCAAGGGATCCAGATAAATTAGGATTTGTGACACAAACAACGCTTTCTGTTGAAGATACTGCAGGAATTATCGATATATTACAACAACGTTTTCCTACATTAGCAGCCCCAGCGGCTGAGTCAATTTGCTATGCGACAACGAATCGACAAGATGCGGTTAAAGCAGCGGCAAAAGGGAGTGATTTGTTTTTGATTGTTGGAGCACCAAATTCTTCTAATTCGCGACGTTTAGTCGAGGTTGCTGAAAAGTCTGGTGCGCGACAAGCTATTTTAGTACAGCGCGCTGATGAAATTAATTTTGAAAACCTAAAAGCTCTTTCTGTTGTCAGTCTTTCAGCAGGGGCTTCCGCTCCTGAAATTATTATTGATGAAATTATTTCAGCATTTCGTGAGCGTTATGATGTCACAATAGAATTGGCTGAAACAGTGGTGGAAACGGAAAGGTTTTTAGTGAGTCGCGAATTACGTGATGTTATTTTAACCTCTCAAGATATGGCTTTTGTGAATGGTCAAGAAAATAGTACAAAAAATGAACATCAAGATACAGACATGTCTAAAACGAAAGCAGAATAATGGCCGTTTATACAGATATTCATCCAAATGATTTAAAAGCGTTTTTAACAGGTTACGCAATAGGGTCGCTTTTGTCTTATCAAGGTATAGAGGAAGGGATTGAAAATTCTAATTTTATGTTGGAGACAACACAAGGACGATTTATTCTAACACTTTATGAAAAGCGTATTTCAAAAGATGATTTACCTTTTTTTTGTAGCTTAATGCAGCATTTAGGACAGCGTGGAATTCCTTGTCCTCAACCCGTTATTCAAAATGATGGCATGATGATCAGTGAACTAGCAGGACGTCCTGCTGCTATTATTACTTTTCTGGAAGGAGAGTGGATCCGCCAGCCCAATATAGATCATTGTGGCGAAGTGGGGACGGGATTAGCACAATTGCATTTAGCAGGACAGGATTTTACACTCAGTCGTAAAAATACTCTTTCTGTTATGGATTGGCAGGTATTGTGGCAACGTTGTCAAACAAAAGAAGATGCATTATTAAAAGAATTTGGACAAAAAATTGAGTGGGAATTGGTTTTTTTACAAGAAAACTGGCCATTAAATTTACCAACAGGCATTATTCATGCGGATTTATTTAATGATAACGTCTTTTTTGTGAATCATCATCTTTCTGGTATGATAGATTTCTATTTTGCTTGTAATGACTTTTGGGCTTATGATTTAGCAATCTGTTTAAATGCTTGGTGCTTTGAGCCTGATCATTCCTATAATCTTATCAAAGCACGTAAGTTATTGGAAAATTATCAAAAAATAAGACCATTGATCCCTTTAGAACTGGACAAGATTGTTTTATTAGCTCGTGGTGCGTCTTTACGTTTCTTACTCACACGCCTTTATGATTGGTTTAATACACCGCCTGATAGCTTTGTTATTAAGAAAGATCCATGGGAGTATTGGCACAAGCTTTGTTTTTTCAGTAATGTAAATTCCCTGAATGAATTAGGTTTTTAAATTTTATGGCAAGTCAACAAAAAGTCGTTGAAATTTATACAGATGGTGCTTGCTCAGGGAATCCTGGAGTTGGAGGCTGGGGAGCGATTTTACGCTGGAATGGTCATGAACGTGAGCTTTATGGCGGTAAAGTCCATACGACAAACAATCAAATGGAACTCATGGCGGCAATTTGTGCATTAAAGGCGCTTAAAGAGCCCTGTTTGGTCGACCTTTATACAGACTCAGTTTATGTGCGTAATGGGATATCTAAGTGGATTGAGGATTGGAAAAAGAATAATTGGCGCACCGCATCAAAAAATCCTGTGAAAAATATGGAGCTATGGCAAGCTCTTGAGGATGTTTGTTCTTGTCATACAGTCAGATGGCACTGGGTAAAAGGGCATGCGGGACATCCAGAGAATGAACGCGCTGATGCACTTGCTCGCAAAGCAATTACTCAATATCGCAACAATGGACATTTTCCAGCATAATTGCTGTTTGAGAGCCTTTCTCTTTTATCACGGAGTTGTAAGAGAGAGGGGCTGCGTATGGAATATGAATGTTCCACTTAAGGCGTGATCTTTAAAAGAAACAGTGTAAAAAATTTTTTGGTTTATTTCTTCTGGTACGAAATAGATCGGAGCACTAAAGAGCGTATATTCCGCGTTATCACTGACTTTTTTTGCTGCTCCAATTTGCATTTCTCCTCCATCTAAAAAGAGAGAGGAAGGAGTAGTTTTGTCGTTATTTTTTATTTTTAGAAGAAGAGTATTGTTATTTTTTTCGGCGCTTATTTTGAGTGCATTCTGCATCATGCGAGGCAAAGAATCTTGGGCATTTTTTAAGAAGGAAAGGGGAAGATGTTTGTTTTTAAGAACAGATGGCGAAAAATCAAAGTTAATAGTCAATGGAAGACAGATTTTATTACATAGTCCAAGAGTGAAATCCCCACTTAAATTTTTGCTTGAACTAGAAAGATTGAAGGGCAATGTCACTTTATCTTTATAGCCTAATGACCAATCATTTTCTGTTTCAAAAAGCTGTGGAGTCGGATAAAAGATTTCATAAGAAACGTGTTGGTTGAAATTAAAAAATGGTGCCATGCCAGAATTACCTGGATTGCGCCAGTAAGTTTTCCATCCTGGTTTAAGCACAATTTCAATGATACCTTCTCTTATTCCAGAAAGAGAAGGTTCAGTGATTGCTAATCGGATACGACCACCCTCTGATTCATACCAAGATGTTGCGAAAAGCTGGAGTTTTTGTTCTGTTTGAGCATTTACAGGAATGTTAAGTAATTTTAAAACTAGGAATGTTAAGCATAAAGTAACTAAAAGCTTTTTATAAAAGAAAGTTGCGATATTTTGTAAATTTGTAAATATGTGACTTTTTTTCATTGGAGTTTTATTTTCCTAGTGTACTAAATGAACAAACTTTTATCATGTAAATTATGGAGAATAACAGATTAATGAAGCAGTGTAATGGCTTTTTGGGTGGTCAATTACTCATAGCAATGCCTGGAATGAATGACAAACGCTTTATTCGTTCTGTTATTTATATTTGCGCGCATTCTGATGCTGGTGCGATGGGCATTATTCTCAATCAATTACACCATATTGATTTTCCAGAGCTTTTGCTTCACCTTGGAGTAATAGACAGTGGCAAAAAAAAATGCCTTTCTGAACCGATAAAAAAGTTTCCAGTTCGCTATGGTGGTCCTGTTGATCCTTCACGTGGTTTTGTCCTTCATTCAGATGATTATGCTTGTGAAGAAACTGTTTTTATTGCAGAGAAGGTCTGTTTTACTGCGACAATTGATATATTAAAAGCGATTAGCTGTGAACAAGGTCCGCAGCATGCACTGGTCGCATTAGGCTATGCTGGATGGAAAGCAGGACAACTTGAGGCTGAAATTTCTACGAATGGTTGGCTAATCAGTTCTACATCACCTAGTTTTCTTTTTGAAAGCGATTTAAGTCGCAAGTATGACGAAAGCTTAACGCGCATGGGAATCAATCCAACCTATCTTGCTTCTGAAATGGGACATGCATAGAGTTTTGTTATTTTCTGAGTTTTTTAACTTTACACGTTATTCTATTCCTTATGTTTTTATTTTATAAGGGAAATGGCTCTGAACGAGAGTGATTAATTCTTCTATGGTAATTGGTTTCGTGACAAGTGTGCTTTGAACATATTTACAGCCTTCTTGACGGAGGAAGATTGCTTCTTTTTCACTTTCTACACCTTCCGCGATAATTTGCAAGTTAAGATCTGTTGCTATATTAATGATAGACTTGAGAACAAGTTTCTTCTTGAGAGAGTCGATTGAGATAAGTGAGCGATCAAGTTTAACCATATCAAATGGATAACGTACAAGATAGGTCAGTGACGAATAACCTGTTCCAAAATTATCGAGTGCGAGATTCATTCCAAGTATTTTAATTTGTTCAAGAAAGTGCGCTGATTGTTCAGGATTTTTTCTTAAGACAAATTCAGATATTTCAATCATTAAGCGCCCTTTGTGAAGCGGATGGCGAAGCAAAGCGGCACGCAATTGACTAATAAAACGAGGATGAAGCATTTCTGCGCTTGGTAAATTAATTGAAATAAAGAAAGATTGTTGGGAAAATTTTTCTTGTACATTTATAAGATCGATAATGGCATTATCGATGATAAATTGTGACAAATCCATAACAATTTGTTCGTTTTCTACGATTTTTATGAAATCAGAGACATTTAAATTTCCATAAGTTGGATGATGCCATTCTACAATTGTTTCAAAACCAATAATATATCCATCTGATAAATTCAGAATAGGATGGTAGAGGATTTTCATCTCATTACGTCTTATGGCATAATGAATATCTTTTTCCAGAGTATTATGTTCGAGACCCAGAGTGCGAAAATTAGGACGAAAAGGTTCAATATGATTTCCACCCATTTGTTTTGCGCGAATCATTGCTAATTCACTATCATTAAAAATATCTTTAGCAGTTGATCGACTTTCACTCCATGTAACCAATCCGATAGATGTTGAAAGGATTATTTTATTTTCTGAAAGTGAAATAGGAGCTGAAATTGTTTTGTGCAAATGATCTGCAAATGCTGCAATTTTTTGTGGTTCAGTTTCACTGAGTAAAATAATTGCAAAGCGGTCTGCTGAAAGGCGCGATAAGGTATCTTGAAAATTAATGAGACGATTTAAACGACGTGCGATTATAAGAAGTACAGTATCTCCAACAGCGATACCTAATTTGCGATTAATTTGGCGAAAATTATCAAAATCAATCATAAAGACGGTTGGTCTAATTTTGATATTTGCTTTAGCCAAAGAGGTATAGTTTTGTAGTCTATCAAAGAAAATTTGTTGATTAGGAAGTCCGGTTAAGCTGTCGTGGATTGCATCATGCAATAAGCGTTCTTCAGATTTTTTATGATTTGTAATATTGACAATAGTTCCAATGACACGGGTGATTTTTCCATCTTTTTGCATAGCTGGACGTGCGCGAAGAGAAAACCAATGATAATACCCCCCCCCAGAAGAAAGCCGAAAAATTTGATCAATGCGCCCTTTTTTATTTTTAAGAATGATATCCAATATGGCTTGAAAGCGTTCACGATCATCATGGTGCAAGGCTGAAATCCAGTTGCGCATAGGTCCATTGAGGTTATGAATTTCAGTACCAAAAAGGGTTGCCATGTTTGGATGGACAACAATGCGGTCACGCTCTATATTCCAATCCCAAATAATATTTCCAGCTCCCTTTGCTGCCAGTACTTGTTGTTCAAGGTCGGAAAATATTCCTTCATGAAAAGCATCATTGGAAAAAGTTTGTTGCAAGACAGTAAAGCTAATGAGAAGAACAATAAGCACTAATCCCCCTGCTAATGCTGGCTGGATAATATCATTGTTTAAATGTCCTGCTATGCAGGCATAAGCTCCAACACACCAAAAGCTAATGAGCAGCCATGTTGGAATAAGCATAATTGCGCGGTCATAGCTTCTGATTGAGAAATAGATGATTAACATGATACCAAGAACAGCGGTAAGACCAAAAGACAAACGCGCAATTCCAGCGGCTCTGATTGGATCATAAATAGCAAAGGCTCCTAGACTGCAAAGGGCAATGGTCCAAGCGATAGCACCATAACTAAAATGATAATGCCAGCGATTAAGGCTGAGGTAGGTAAAAAGAAAAATGAAGAGTGTAGCGGCAAGTGCTACTTCTGTACCAGCACGCCAGATTGGCTGTGTTGTAAGTGTAACTGCAAAGAATTTATTTAAAAAGTTGAAGTCAATACCAATATAAAAAAGCACTGCCCAAGCGACAGCCGCTGTTGCAGGAAATAGTCCTGTCCCACGGACGACGAAGAGAACAGTTAACAAAAGCGCTAAGAGACCTGATATACCAAGAAGAATACCATGATAAAGCGTATAAGAATTAATTGCATCTTTATAAGCTTCAGGTTGCCATAAATAGATTTGCGGTAGATTTGCAGAGTTAAGTTCGGCTACAAATGTAACAACAGCACCAGGATTAAGGGTAATACGAAAGATATCAGAGTTTGCACTCGGTTGACGATCGAGAGAAAAACCTTCGCTTGGTGTTATGGATTGAATTCTTGCTGACCCAAGGTCTGGCCAAAAAAATCCAGAACGCGCCATACGGTAATGGGGAGCAACGATGAGACGATCAACTTGTTCATCTGTTGGATTTGCAAGAGAAAAAACGGCCCAATTTCCGGAAAAATTTTCACTTTTTGCCTGCACTTCAATACGCCACACAATACCATCTGGTCCTGGCGCTGTACTTGTTTGAAAAATAGAGTTATTTGTATGGTGAATTTCAATTGCTTTTGAGAGATCAAGAGCAGCATCCTGAGAAGAAATTTTAACTGGTTCAATTGCTTGTGCTGATGTAAGATGGACAAAAGAACTAACGATTACAATGAAAATGATGTCAATTATTTTACGCAAACTCTTCACAATGTCCGACTCTCAATATTTTAGGATGTTTAGTTTTCATTTAGATTTTTGAGAAAAAACACCGCCCACCTTTTACAATTTATCTACATAATAGATTGTTATCACTTTTTCTTAAGTTATATGATTTTATATATAAATAAACCACATACCCACTTGCTTCAATGGAACTTGAAGCGAATGGAGTTTTATATTTTAAAAGGGCAAAGCTAAACCATGAATTTCTAGATTTCACGGATATACCTTTACTGATTAGAATCTTTATCACATGAAGTATGAATTGGGTAGTTTTGTACACCTCTTTGCCCACTATTTCCAAAACTTATTTAATGAAGAGGGCTTTTGTGGTAAATTTTATGATAAAATATGTTTATGTTATTGTGATGCTGCTTTGAAAAGTAGTTTTTTATTTTAGCTTGTATGAAAGAGTTGACGTTAAATCATCAAAATTCATGAGAGGTCCTACAGGTCCTACAGCGGTTAGTGTTGGAGTGGAATTTGTAAAAAGACGATGCGCTAAATCAGTTAATCTTGTAGGAGTGATGAGATTGAGGCGTTCAATTGTTTCCGATATTGGAATGGGGCGACCGTAAAGGAGTATTTGGCGTGCAATGAGATGTGCTTGACTAGAGGGATTTTCCTGTGACATTACAAGATTAGCGCGATATTGTGTTTGTGCTCGTTGAAGTTCATTGGCGTGAATATTTTTGCTGACCTTGGAAAGTTCATCAAGAATCACAGGAAGGAGCTCTTTGAGCCCCTCTTGTCCAGTAGCTGCATGAACACCAAAAAGCCCAGTATCTGAAAATCCCCAATGAAAAGCATAAATAGAATAGCATAATCCACGTTTCTCTCTTACTTCTTGAAAAAGACGTGAGGACATACCACCACCAAGAATAATTGAAAGAATTTGGGCTGCATAAAAATCACGTGCGTGATAAGCACGCCCTTCAAACCCTAGAATAACTTGTGTATCCATTAAATCACGATACTCACGAAAGTCGCCGCCGACATAATTTGCAAGATTAATAAGAGGTGCGGTTGAATGAGAGCGAAAAGTACCAAGACGACTTTCAACTTCTCGCAAGAAACTTTCGTGTTTTACAGCTCCAGCTGCAACGACAATCATACGATCTGCACTATATTGTTTATTGATAAAATCATGGAGATCAGCAGAGGTAAATGATTGAATAGTTTTAGATGTTCCTAAAATAGAGCGACCAAGGGATTGATGACGAAAGGCTGTTTCTGTAAAGTGATCAAAAACAATATCATCAGGAGTGTCATAGGCAGCACCAATTTCCTGAAAAATGACTTGTTTTTCTCGTTCTAGTTCATCTTCGTCAAATTTTGAATGCATCAAAATATCGGATAAAATATCGATAGCAAGCGGGATATCGCTTTTAAGTACACGTGCAAAGTAAGCTGTTGTTTCAATACTGGTTGTGGCATTAATTTCACCGCCAACATCTTCAATATCGGTTGCAATTTGAAAAGCGCTACGATTTTCGGTTCCTTTAAAAGCCATATGCTCAAGTAGATGGGCAATACCATGCTGTGTGGAGGTTTCATTGCGTGAGCCCACTTTAACCCATATTCCGAGTGCAACACTATCAATTTGTTGCATTGTATGTGTGGCGATAGTCAAACCATTATTTAGGCGACAGATATCTACATCCATGTATTTACAACTCCATTAAAAAGCTAAATACCTCATTGTTAAGGGCATTAGAATATTCTTGATTTAAATTAATGCTGCTAACTTTAATAAGATGCACGCGATTTTAAAGAAATATAATTTTTTACTATTTTTTCATCATTAGCAAGACTTATAAAGTGTTCTTCGCATTCCATTACATCATTGAGATGGGGGGGCCATGGGGCATGAAGTCCACAAGCACTTTTGAGAGTATCAGGAAATTTGGCTGGATGAGCCGTGGCAAGGACGATCATTGGAATATGCTGTTTTTTGTTTTCACGCGCTACTTTAAGGGCGACAGCTGTATGTGGATCAATAAGATAGCCACTTTCCTTATAGACACTATCAATTGTTTGTGCTGTTTCATCCATGTTGCTTGTCCCAGCGGAAAATAGGGAACGAATATTTTTGAGATGTTTTTCATCAAGAGAAAAGACCCCCATTTTTTTCAAATTTTCCATTGCATTGCGAATCCACATTGGATCACGATTGCTACTTTCAAAGAGTAAACGTTCAAAATTAGACGAGACTTGAATATCCATAGAAGGTGATGTTGTATGGACGATTGGTTGTGTTTCGTAAGTACCGCTGGTCAATGTACGTGCAAGGATGTCATTATCGTTCGTTGCAATGACCAGTTGAGCAATGGGTAATCCCATACGAGCAGCGACATAACCTGCAAAAATATCACCGAAATTTCCAGTAGGAACAGTAAATGAAACAGCTCTATCAGGCGCACCTAAGGAAAGTGCGGATGAAAAATAGTAAACAATTTGCGCCATGATACGCGCCCAATTTATAGAATTAACACCTGAAAGCGCTGTTTTTTTACGAAAATTGTGGTCATTAAACATTGCTTTAACAAGAGCTTGGCAATCATCAAAATTTCCTTCAATAGCAATAGCATGAACATTTATACTTTGATTGGTTGTCATTTGCCTTTGTTGAACAGGTGAGACTCGTCCTTTAGGAAATAAAATAAAAATATCTGAATGTTCTTTTCCAGCAAAAGCTTGTATTGCAGCACCCCCTGTATCACCCGATGTTGCAGCAACAATCGTTGCACGTCTATTTTTTTTAGTCAAAATATAATCCATAAGCCGAGAAAGAAACTGCATTGCGACATCTTTAAAAGCTAAAGTAGGTCCGTGAAAGAGTTCAAGGATAAATTCATCTGCTTTAGTTTGTCGTAATGGACAGATTGCTGGATGGTGAAAGGTTGCATAAGATTCAGCGATCATATTTTCAAAGGCTGTATACTCGATCTCGTTATTCACAAAGGGCCAAAGAATAGTTTTAGCAATTGTTGTATAGGATTGTCCACGAAGTGTTCGTAACGCATCAAATGATAATTGCGGAAATTTATCTGGAAGATAAAGTCCACCATCACTCGCCAACCCTGTCATGATAGTTTCCGTAAAGCTTAAAGCAGGAGATTCACCTCTCGTGCTGATATATTTCATAAGTCTTATCCTTTTTTATTTCTGGCAAATTGATGCAGTTATTCATTTCACGTTTTTCATAATATTTAAATTATTAAATGGATAGAAGTTTATTTTCTTCTTTTTAACTCAATAATGAAAAGAAATAGTTTTAAGCATTTTTATTTTTGAGATATAAACGTCACATTTTCACAGAAAATCTGTTATAGTCGAAAAATTTCTTTCTATTATAAATTTTACAGCATGTTTTCACTTATGTACCTTCCTCAATAATGAAATCAAATATATAGAATAGTATTTATTGAATAACTTTTTTGTAAAATTCAATTGTTCATAGTTATTTTATGCTTTTATACTTTATGAAAAATAAATCTTCTAAAATGAATGTTGAGCTGATACATTTTGGGATTCATACTGGAGGATTTATAAGGTAAATTTATGACATTTCGTGCATAAATGGATATTTTAAATAATCTTTGTTGAGTTTAATTGATCATTTTGTATACTAATAGATATTATATTTGTGCTATACATATGGGAACCTAAAGTTTATCCATAGAAAGCATAAAAACAGCCTGCCAAATGATGTGAAGCAGGCTGTAAAATACTCTTATTAAAAATAGAACAAATAACTGAGCAGTTTTGAATTATTTGCCTTTAATTTTTCCTATTGCCCATCCGATTATCGCACTAAATATGGACATAACAGATCCGGTCAAAAATCCAAACCCCAAAGCTCCCATTGTAGAAAAAACTCCTAGAGTAATGGGTTCAAATACTTTTTCATATTTTCCCTCAATGGCAGATTCACTTTTTGTTTTATGAGTGAAACTCGGTACATAAAGAGCAGCTATATTGATCGTTTTTGTTTCCCCTTGCTCTATGAAAGAAACAGCTTCCCATTGAGCATCATTTTTCAAATGATTGGCATGAACATTTATAACTTGTGAAAGCAAAAAAGCGACCGCTATAAAAATATTTAATACGTAAGTTTTCAATACTTTAATCATCATTTACCTCCAATACTTTTACTGTTGTTTTAGGATAAATTGATACATTGACAGAATTAGTGCCCATTGAGAGAAACAGAAGTATTTAAAGATTTCTTCATTCTTAATGTGATAATTCATTAGTTTTTTTATCATTAATAATAGATAAAAACAGAATGTATCTACAGTTTATCTTTTATATGAGAAGATCTTATGCTTATGAAATTTCAATTTTAACGAGATTTAAAATAGTATATTATTTTGCTGATTATCCATCCTAAAAACATACCTACCGTACTTGATGCATAACCAAGAGCCATCCCAATACCAAAAGTCCCGAGTGTAAGAGGTTCAACGATTTTTTCAAATTTTCCTTCAATAGTAGTTTCATTATCCACTCCACCATTTAGATAGGGGCTATAGAGAGAAACGGTATGGACTGCATCTTGTTTTTTTTGCTCTATTGCAGAAACAAAAATATTCTCACCATGAGTATTATTTTGCAAATAGCCTGCATGCGCATTTATAATCTGTGAAAGAGAAAAGGCAGACATAATGAAAATACTTAACATATGATTTTTAAACAATTTAATCATAATTTACCTCAAATATTTTATACTATTCAATATATATGCGTAAATTTATATTTTGGATATAATCTACAACATTTATATTTCATGGAAAAATAAGCTTCATTATGCAATTATTTATAATGAATTATCGATTCATAATGAAGCTATTATTCTAGAGTTATAGACGAGATTGAATTATTTAAACATCAATACTATGTCCTTTATCCAACTTATTATCGATCCGATAAAACTCATTGCATATCCAGCGAACAATAGTCCCATTCCTATAGTCATAGGCTCAACGACCTTTTCAACTTTTCCTTCAAAGGTTGTCCCATTTTCTGTTCCATAACTTACAGATGGAACATGGAAAGCAGTCATAGAAACTGCGTCAGATTTCACATTCTTTACTTGTTCCATTAGGGCAACAGAACACTCTTCTTTTGGAGCCTCTTTTTTTAAATAGTTTGCATTAACATTTATGGTTTGTGAAAGAAAAAAAGCGCTTGTTATAAAAATGCTTAAGACATAACTTTTAAATATTTTTACCATAACTTTACCTCAAATATTTTTAATTTGGATATACAATTAAATATACAATATGTGTACATAATTTACTTTATAGAGAACAACCATATATCATTATGTATTTTTAGTCAATATTAAAAACACATATTAAAAATATAACGATAGTTTTTATAAAAATTATTGTAAAAAAGTAACACTAATAATTACAAAAAATATTTTTTAGCGTTTATATATGTATTACTATATGTTATTTTATAATTGTCATATAGTATTAATATATTTTATAATATTGTAAGATATATTTTAAATATTTCATTATGATATAATTATATAAAATAATACCTAAATATCGTATCTTGTTATAAAAAATCTTAATATTATTTTTAATGAGTCTTAATAAGATAATATAATGAATATAATTGATATTATTTTAATACATTTAGATACAATACAATTGATTAAAATTTTTATGAAATAAATCTATAAAGTCTATTTTTATTATCTATTTTGTAATAAAAATATATGAAAATGGTGATGTGTTGATGAAGATATTCTTAATAATTAATGTCTTAAGGGAAGTTCTATAAATTTTGTTCGCTATAGGAGTGTTATAAATAGTTATTATTATGGAATATGTATTCTGTAGATGGTTTATTCAATAGTTATGTTTAATTATATCATGATGACATAATGCTATTGCTTACTCCTCGCTTAATTATATCTACTTTTATGTTATAGATCCTAAAAGATGTACAGTTCTCTTATAGTGTGAAGTAGAGTGTGAGTTGGATAGAGATAAATGATATTATCTTTCATCTTTTTCACTAAGGTGAACAGCATTACCACGGTGCAAGACAGTGTATAGAAGAATATCAATTCAGACATATTTATGCGTGCCGAAAGATCAGCAAGGGATAATATTTTTCAACATTTTCTTCTATCCAACCTGAAGAGATATTTTTGTTTTTTAGAAAGAGTATTTTTAAAAAGTTGGATTGTTTTCCAAAAGGTTTGGTTTCATTGCCTATTAAAAAAGTCTATGAAGTGCTCTCAAAAAATTTTGAAGCTTGCTGTTATCTCTTTACATCATCCAATACTATTATATGTTTCATATTTACGCGCTTGTTTTAAAGAGACCTTTCTCAAGGAATTTAAGCCTATTTCATAATGATGTCTTATGATTTTTATAGTATGGGGCAGTATAATGATAACCCCCTATAATATAAAAGTCATAGGGCATCACCATCTTTACGTTTATAAAGGAGAAAAATGGCATCATCATACATTTTGCGCGTTCCTCGTATTGCAACACAGTCTTTGGCACTTGAAATAATTCATTAAGAGGCATTTTAATTCCTTATTTTTCATTGATTCAACATATCCAGATTTGAAATGAGAGCTTCTTAAGATATTTGTTTTTTTAATTTAAATAATGCTAGTTTATTGTTGTAAATCAATATATTGCTTATCAATTGCGTGGTATGGAATTTTCCTATGTAATCACACCCTTTTGTTAGGATGTCTTTTCTTTATCTTTTGTAATTTCAGAGAGGCAGGACTTATTGATGCAGTTAAAATATTGTTTAAACAGCAATATAAATAAACGTTTAACAAGTTTACTAAATTTAGATTAAGGAAGTATAAGCCCTTATAACTCAGCAGGGGTGCTTTTGTTGTTTTCAACAAACTCTTGTGTTCCATAGGTTATACGAATTTTAATATGTTTCTCCATGATTAAGGCGCCCATACCATACAATTTTACTATGGCATGTGATTTCTTTGATCAGATGAAGGAGGCATAGCGATTTTCACATCTTATCGGTAAGGAATTGTAATATTCCTTTTTTGACAAATCTCATAATTTATCAGGATGGGCTGCTGAGATTGGGAGTAGGATATCAGATTTGAGATAGATAAGCAGGTTTTGATTTCTAAGAGTTCACATTCTTGTTTTTTGCTTCTTTTTAAGCATGTGCAATGGTTAGTTAACTTATGGTTGTTCAATGAGGTGCCATATTTTTTCTTTGCATTGAGATGCAATTGATCTGGGTTGTGAATCACACATTTATTGAAGGTCTTATAAAAGAGGAGGAGCGAGAAGTAGAGGATATTTTGGTAAAAATACCTCTTACGAGAGTTTATAAACTGATATATTTAAGAGATTTTTTTATAATAAATCTCGCCATACTGCCATGGCTTCTAAGACTTCTCCTAAATGAGCATGTTTTGCGATAACCGTTTCTGCACCAGCTTCTGCAAGTGCATTAGAGTGGCCAAGATAGCTATGTGATCCTCCCGTAAAGCCGATGGCACGCATTCCTGCTGCTTTGGCGGCATGTACACCATGAATTGAATCTTCTATAACGATAGTGTTTTGAGGCTCTACTTGTAATTGTTTTGCGGCAAAAAGGAAAACATCAGGGGCAGGTTTGGTTTTTTTTGTTCCAACTTCAGGTGCAGAAAATATTTTACCTTCAAAAAGTTCATAGAGATCAACAGTGGTGAGCATCTCTTTTATATCGATGCTTTTTGCATTAGAGCAGATACAGTAGGGATAGCGTGTTTGAATAATTTCTACTGCTTCTCTTACATCATCAATAGCCCGTAATTCAGTTTTTATTTGTGTACGAAAAATATTAGTCATTTGATCTATGAGATGAGCAGAAATAGGTTTTTCTGTTTCCTGTTCAACGTGTTTAAGAATATCGCGAAAGATAAGCCCTGCAAAACGCTCACTCAATTCTTCGGGTGATATTTCATATCCTGTTTGTTTGAGCAATTGAGATCCAATTTTTGCTGCAAGATATTCAGAGTCGACGAGAACTCCGTCACAATCAAAAATAATAAGATCTATCTGAGGCATAAGATATTCCTTTACATGTTACGAGATGGACAACTTTCATGAAAACGATATTGAGAAGATCTTATTTCATAAAAATACGCTTTGAAAATGATTCTTAATTCTTTTACGAAATAAAAGATATAGGAACAGTACATTGAAAAAAAGAAAATTAAGGTTTCATTCATATGAAAGTTTTTTTTTACTAAAAAAACAAAAACAATTATCAATTTTGTAGAACTTTAACGATACGTTTACGCTATTTTGTAAATATAGATTGGTAATGCGGGCCTATAAACTATTTTGGTTGATTATAGGGCAAATTCAGTTAATTTTGTTGGGTTTTTCATGACAGTTATTCAGCTTCAAAAAGATTTCCTTCGTACTCCCTCACAAATGCCATGGCGCAATAAAATTTTTAAAGGAGATTGTGTTTCCGTTTTAGAAAAACTTCCAAAACATTCTGTTGATATGATTTTTGCGGATCCACCCTATAATTTGCAATTGGATGGAGCTTTATACCGTCCAGATCATTCGATTGTTGATGCGGTTGATGATGCATGGGATCAGTTTGAGAGTTTTGCTGCTTATGATGCTTTTACTCGTGCATGGTTGCTTGCTTGTCGTCGTGTATTAAAACCCAACGGAACACTTTGGGTTATCGGATCTTACCATAATATTTTTCGGGTTGGGACGGCATTACAAGATTTAGGTTTTTGGATGCTTAATGATATTATTTGGCGCAAGAATAATCCGATGCCTAATTTTCGAGGGCGCCGTTTTCAAAATGCTCATGAGACGCTTATTTGGGCCGTGCGAGATCAAAAAGATAAAAAGTACACATTTAATTATGATGCCTTAAAAGCGGCAAATGAAGATCTACAAATGCGTTCAGATTGGCTTTTCCCTCTCTGCACTGGAGCTGAACGTTTAAAGGATGATTCGGGGCGTAAATTACATCCAACACAAAAACCGCAAGCGTTATTAGCGCGTATTATTATGGCTTCTAGTAAACCTGGTGATGTTATTCTCGATCCATTTTTTGGTTCGGGAACAACAGGTGCTGTTGCCAAGCTTTTAGGGCGTGATTTTGTTGGGATTGAACGCGAGCAAGATTACATCGATGCAGCATGTGAGAGAATTGCGGCGGTTCAACCTTTAGCGCAACCAGAACTAGCGATTTTGGATAGAAAAAAAGCAGAACCGCGCGTAGCATTCAACAGTTTGCTTGAAGCAGGTTTACTCTATCCTGGAGAAGTTCTGTATGATCGTAAGAAGCAAGTATCTGCTATTGTAAGAGCTGATGGTACGATTATGCATGGTGGTGAAGCGGGCTCAATTCACGCAATGGGAAGAAAGGCTCAAGATTCGCAGAGTTGTAATGGTTGGACCTTTTGGTATTATGAGGAAAATGGACGGTTGAAGTCCATAGATCATTTAAGAATGATCATACGTTCACAAATGTTAAAAACGGGTGTTTTATGAATTAAGCTGATCGCTTCATTCTATTGACCACCAATGTACCTGATCTTGATTGAGATGGACGTGAGGGTGTTTTAGCCTTTCTTAGATGTTTTTTATTGACACACTAATCTCGCTTGTAAGCGACAAGCGAGTATTTTTATGCTTCTTTTAGAAGAAATTAAAATGAGAAATTTTCACTCTATGTTCTCGTTTTAGTTCCAAAACAGTAAAGTTTCAATATAAGCTTATAAAAATGAAATATCAGAATTAAAAGGTTCATTCAGAAGTTCAAAATTAAGTGCTTTTTTGAATACGTACATCTGTAAAGTGCATATAATATATTGATTATAAAGATAATTTAGCGCAACTCATATTGAAATGCCCTCGGAATATCGTCAAGTTTTCTTATTTCAAATTTGTTCCATATTGAATCGATGAAAATTACTTTCTTGCATGTCATAAACGGGGGTGGCGTGTGAATAAAAATTGTTAACGAAAGAACTAAAAGTACCTCTTATAATCCGTTTCACGTACCAAGGGATGTTGAGGGGGCTGGTAAATATAACGATGATGCTAACTTGCTCCGTCATAAGCGAAAAAAGGATAGATCCTGAAATTTAAATCTAAAGCTTCTAAGCGTTTCTATCCCTCCTTAATTTTTGTCTGTAGAAAAAATTGGTTATTTCATTTTTTAAAATTTTTCTTTTACAGATTAATAAATGATCGCTAGAGATACAAAAGTCTCCATTAGAAAACATTTTTATGAATAGGGAAGGTTATTTAAATCTGAAAGAATTGGGAAGTGCTACGGAAATGGCTTTTTTCATAACAGTAGGTAATGCTTCTTCGGCAAGATGTTGAATGTTACACCACCAACCATTTTCACAATTCATTTCATGAACATCTTCGGTATAGTAAACATCGAGTTTTAGAGAAAAGTGAGTAAAAACATGCGTAATTTGTCCTTTGAATTGCCAATTGGCAGTAAAGGGTGCGTTTTGGAGCCCATTTTCGTTGTTTATGCCAATATTGTTAGGAATTTGGGTCATTCCACCAAGGAGCTTTTGCGTCTGTCGTTTTTCCAAATAAATTTGTTTCTTTTTATTAAGGACCACAAAAGCAATACCTGTTTTTGAAGGGCGTTCTTTTTTAGGGGCTTTAACTGGAAAAGACTCCGGTTGTTGCATCTTTTCTGCTTTGCATAAACATTGAAGAGGGCAGGTATAACAAGATGGTTTGCGTGGAGTACAAATTGTTGCTCCCAAATCCATCATTGCTTGAGCAAAGTCACCAGGACGATTTAAAGCAGTAATTTTTTGTGTTTTTTCTTTAATTTCAACTTTTGCTTTTTGCAATATTGAAGTGATAGCAAAAAGTCGCGCTACCACACGTTCGACATTACCATCAACCACTGCTACAGGGTGGTTAAAAGCAATCGCAGCAATGGCTGCGGCAGTATAATCTCCAATACCGGCTAGAGTTCGCAATTCTTTTACAGATTGTGGAAATTGTCCCGCGTAGTTTTCAACAAGCTGTAGCGCACATTTTTTAAGATTACGTGCGCGTGAATAATAACCAAGTCCAGCCCATGCTTTCATGATATCATCTTGGGAGGCTTTTGCTAAAGAGGAAAGATCCGGCCATAGTTTTAGAAACTTTTTAAAATAAGGCTTAACTGTTTCAACGGTTGTTTGTTGAAGCATGATTTCAGAAAGCCAAACCTGATAAGGATCAGGACGGATACCTTGTCTTTGCTCTTCGGGGGTAATCCGCCATGGGAGGTTTCTATGATTTTGATCGTACCAAGAAAGGAGGTGCGAAGAAATTTCATACATGATTGTTTTCAAGCATAGAGAGATGTAAAATGCAAAAGAAAAAATATTTATTTTGTAGTTCTTTTTTTTGCTCTTTTATTGTTGAGATCCTGGTGAGGAGTGGATTTTTATTTTGTTGATATTTTATAAATTAGGGAGGCAATTATTTTTAGATAAAACAAATTATTGTAATTAAGTAAATGGTTGAAAAATGATCTAAAAATGAGAAAACAACTAAAAAAACATATCTTTTATTCTCTTTCTGAGACGGTATTCAAAATACTTGATCCCGTTTTGCGCAAACGGACAGGGCTAAATGTAGAGCTTATAGAGCATTGGCCACAAATTGTGGGCCATGATATCAGTGAACATACAATGCCGCTTAAAATTATTTGGAAACGTCGTGCAGATCAAGATGAAGTTTTTCAGCCAGCAACACTTGTTGTCGCATGTGAAGGATTTGCGGCGTTGAAATTGATGCATGAAACAGAGGAATTTCTTCATAAAATTAATGGATTTTTTGGCTATATTGCTATTGATCGCATCAAGATTGAACAAAGGCGTCTGTCGGTTTTTATGAATCATTTGCCTCTAAAGCCGACTTTGAGTGAACAAGACAAAAAATGCGTGGAGAAAATGCTTGAAGGAATTGAAGATAAAAGTTTACGCCAATCACTTTATAAACTTGGCTGTTGCATTTTTTCGGAAAAAAATAATAAATAGCAAGATATTTTATATATTTTTCTTTAATATATGAGAAAGCATTGGATTCCTATTCGTTTAATAACAACAGAAAAGTATTATTTATGGTAAAATTTCGTTCTTTTTTATCTTTCGGGATAATTTTTCTCTTCATAACGATTGTACAAAATAGTGTAACAGTTGCTTTAGCGCGTGATCTCAAACCAGTGGCAACAGTTGATATGGCTGAGCTTCTCCAATCAGGTAAAGTAAAGGATCGCTTTGAGGGAGAGGCGGATGCACCAGTCATCATTGTTGAGTACGCTTCGTTAACATGTGTTCATTGTGCACATTTTTACAATGATATACTTCCTCAAATTCGCAAAAAATATATCAAAACAGGAAAAGTGAAACTGATTTTCCGCGATTATGCTTTTGACCCTCGGGCAACAGCAGGTTTTATGTTAGCACGGTGTGCACCAGAAGATCGTTATTTCCCTTTGATAGAAGTTTTATTTCAAAAACAAAATGAGTGGGTTTGGGGAAAAGATGCTCTG
Organism: Bartonella sp. AP58NXGY; assembly: GCF_042195785.1. NCBI lineage: Bacteria > Pseudomonadati > Pseudomonadota > Alphaproteobacteria > Hyphomicrobiales > Bartonellaceae > Bartonella > Bartonella sp. AP58NXGY. The sequence continues at coordinate 68,399 of NZ_JBHIOY010000003.1, forward strand.
ACACCATTGAAAAAAATTAGCTTAATGGCGGGTTTTACAGATGAAAGTTTTACGGCGTGTTTGAAAAATCAGACCATTTTAGATGAAGTGAATGCATCTTTTGAGCGTGGTAAAGAACTTGGTGTGACAGCAACGCCTACGTTCTTTATCAATGGTAATAAATATGAAGGTGCTATGAAAGTAGAAGACTTTTTTTCGGTGATTGATAGTTTTCTTAAAAACTGAATCTTAATCTTCTAGAAGATAGATGGTGATGTGGTCATTATCTCTTTTAAGAAGATTAGGTATTATGCATTTATGAAGCGATCTTTTTTATTTCGCCGATTTTGAATCATTTAAGTTAAGCCTAGGTTGAATGGTGTTTTGATGCTGATATGGGAGGATTTGTACAATGAAAAAATGGGTTTATAGTTTTGGAGATGGAAACGCAGAAGGAAGTGCAAGCGAGCGTAATCTTCTCGGAGGTAAAGGGGCTAATTTAGCAGAAATGAGTAATCTTGGTTTGCCCGTACCGCCAGGATTTACTCTGACAACAGAAGTTTGTAATTTTTATTACGCACATGACAAATCATACCCAGAAGAGCTACAGGAATCTGTTAAGCAAGCATTAAGACGCGTTGGTGAACAAACAGGACGTGAATTTGGTAATGAGCAAAGACCACTTTTGCTTTCTGTTCGTTCAGGGGCTAGGGCTTCTATGCCAGGAATGATGGATACAGTGCTTAACCTTGGCATGAATGATAAGACTGTAAAAGCTATTGCTTTACAAGCTAATAATGAACGGTTTGCTTATGATAGTTATCGGCGTTTTATCCAAATGTATTCTAACGTTGTTTTGGGGGTAGACCATTCTTATTTTGAAGAGATTCTTGATGAGGCAAAAGAACGCAATGGTTACACTATTGATACAGAAATGACAGCAGATGATTGGAAACATGTTATTGCTTCTTATAAAGCATATATTGAAGAAAAATTAGGAATCCCTTTTCCACAAGATCCTGAACAGCAATTATGGGGGGCGATTGGAGCCGTTTTTTCAAGTTGGATGACAGCACGCGCAGTCACTTATCGTCGTTTACATAGCATTCCTGAAAGTTGGGGAACGGCAGTTAATGTGCAAGCTATGGTTTTCGGCAACATGGGTGAAGATTCGGCAACAGGTGTTGCTTTTACACGCAATCCATCGACAGGAAAAAAAGAACTTTACGGTGAATTTTTAGTTAATGCGCAAGGAGAAGATGTTGTGGCGGGTATTCGAACGCCTCAAAATATTACAGAAAATGCGCGTATTGTTGCTGGTTCAAATAAGCCGTCTTTAGAAAAAATTATGCCTGAGGCTTTTTTGAAGTTATGTCAGATCGCGCAGAAGCTTGAGCAGCATTATCGGGATATGCAAGATCTCGAATTTACCATTGAAAAAGGTAAATTATGGATGCTGCAGACTCGTTCGGGAAAACGTACGGCTCGTGCAGCTCTCAAGATGGCAATTGAAATGGTTGAGGAGGGGTTAATAAGCCGTGAAGAGGCGGTAATGCGTATTGATGCAAAGTCACTTGACCAACTTTTACATCCAACACTTGATCCCAAAGCAGAGCGTTTTGTTATAGGACGTGGTTTACCTGCTTCTCCTGGAGCAGCAACGGGTGAAATTGTTTTTACTTCGGAAGAGGCAGAAACGGTTTCAGCAGAAGGGCGAAAAGTTATTTTGGTCCGTGTGGAAACAAGCCCAGAAGATATTCATGGTATGCATGCTGCAGAAGGAATTTTAACAACGCGTGGCGGCATGACAAGTCACGCTGCTGTTGTTGCGCGGGGAATGGGAAAACCATGTATTTCTGGTGCTGGTAGTGTGCGGATTGATTATAATACAAATACGCTATTTGCTTCAGGAGAAAGCTTTAAAAAAGGCGATGTTATCACGATTGATGGTGGAAGTGGGGAAATTTTCAAAGGGAAAGTTGCAATGTTGCAGCCTAAGCTTTGCGGAGACTTTGCAAAATTAATGGAATGGGCTGATGGGATGCGACGTATAAGAGTTCGCGCCAATGCTGAGACGCCATCTGATGCCCGTATGGGGCGTTCTTTTGGGGCTGAAGGTATTGGTCTTTGCCGTACGGAGCATATGTTTTTTTCTGGAGAACGTATTGTTGCCATGCGTGAAATGATTTTAAGTCATGATGAAAGTGGTCGTCGTAAAGCACTAGATAAGCTTTTGCCAATGCAGCGTTCAGATTTTAGTGAACTATTTGAAATTATGTGTGGTTTACCTGTTACCATTCGTTTGTTAGATCCGCCACTCCATGAATTTTTGCCTAAAACGAAAGCAGAAATTCTTGATGTTGCAACAGCTATGGGGGTTTCTGCTGAAGTGCTTGCTGAACGTGCTCAGCAGTTACACGAATTTAATCCTATGCTTGGATTACGAGGATGCCGTTTAGCTATTACTTATCCTGAAATTGCAGAAATGCAAGCGCGGGCGATTTTTGAAGCAGCAGCAGAAGCTGCCCAAAAATCTGGATCTCCTGTTATGCTTGAAATTATGGTGCCATTGGTTGCGCTTAAATCTGAACTCGATTTTGTAAAAGCGCGTATTGATCAGGTTGCTGAGGAAGTGATGAAAGAAAAGGGAGGTACTATTCAATATATGGTTGGGACGATGATTGAACTTCCAAGGGCAGCGCTTCGAGCAGATGAAATTGCTGAAACTGCTGAATTTTTTTCATTTGGAACAAACGATTTGACACAAACTACTTTTGGGATTTCCCGTGATGATGCTGCTCCTTTTTTGGCAACCTATTTTCAAAAAGGTCTTTTAGAGCAAGATCCTTTCGTATCTATTGACCGTGATGGAGTAGGGGAACTTATTACCATTGCTGCACAGCGTGGACGCTCAAAGCGTGCAAAAATAAAATTGGGAATTTGCGGTGAACATGGAGGCGATCCTGCCTCTATTGCTTTATGTGAAGAAAATAACCTAGATTATGTTTCGTGTTCTCCTTTTCGAGTACCAATTGCTCGTTTAGCAGCAGCTCAGGCCGCAATAGCAAAAAGGATGTAATGGGTTAATATTTTTTATTGTATAGTTATTACAGAAATAAATTTTTTATATTTTTTTATTTTCTTTAATAAAGGGAATAAAAATGCTTCTAAAATGCACGATAAGTTGTGTTACGCGAGAAAGTGTTTTTTTAGAGGTTTATGAGAGAAAATATAAAGCATGATAGACAAAGATGTATTATTAATACATTTTCAAGTATTGAGGAGCCTCCTCCTTGATAGAGGGCAGCGTGTTATTGTGTGCAGTTAATTCACACATTTTCTTTTTAATAGGGTTATGAACTCTCTTCACGCAAAACAGATCACTCAAAACAAATGCATTTGTTTTGAGTGATCTGTTGTTTTGAAGAAACGTTTCTCAGTGCAAAACTCATTTCACATTGGTATTCGTGGAATGGAATTACGTAAAGTTTCTCGTAAGTTTATACCCTCAGAGTTTATAAAATCCACTGTGCGCTACCATCTTTTACATTTATGAAGGAATATCATAATTATACAAAGCATTGATTTATAATGATAAATTTAATTTCTCATCTTGAATGAGAGCCTTGAATATCATAAGATTCTCTCATTTCAAATTTATTCCATGCTGAATCAGTCAAAATCATTCGCTTTCACATAAGGAATATCGATGTATGCGGGGAAAACATTAAAGAAAAGACTAAACAATGCCTATAATGAACTGTCTCAAGTGCCAAGAGTTGGAGCAACATTAGAGGCAAAGTGGATGGTGCGGGTTTGCTCAAGCGTCAAGATGGTAGCGCACAGCGGGTTTATTATTTATACCATTCACGCATATCATTGTGAAATAGGTTTGGATGCCTTGAGAGTTGTTTCTTTAAAGAAAGCACGTGAATGTGCAACTCAAGTATATTTGGTTTGGGGCGTTCTGTTTTACATGAAGGGACGTGACTTCATTAAAGAAAGTGAGAAACAAAAGCGTGAAGCAATGCGTCATCTCCATTATCTAAAAGAACATTGCTTTAGATGCTTTTGAAAGACGTAAAGCAAAATTAAGAGAAAATGGTAAAGGTGAGAAGTGGTTTCTATTTTTAAAACTTCATATTCTCCCCCAATTAGGCTGCCTCCTCGTTTCAGAGATTAGGCAAACAGAGATATGCAATACTTTTTCTCCCATCTGGCATACCAAAAGCTGCAACAGCAGAAAAAGCACTGAACCACCTTAATATTTGTTTCAAACATACTGCAGCGTTAGGTTTTGATGTTGATTTACAGGCAACAACAAAAGCACATACTTTCTGAGAAAAACAACTCCATAAAATGCAAAATAGACCAGCAATGGATTGGAAAGAGGTTTCCGTCTTTTGTCTAGATACTCAGTAAAACGATAACAATGATACAATTTGACTTAGCGTTTGCTTATTCTTACAGGTACACAAATTCTTTGCGTTATGTGAGATCAGATTGATGGGGATATCTGGATAATTCTTGGCTCGAGAATATAAAAGGAAAGCGTGATGCTACAATAGAATTTCGCGTGTCCTTATCATCTGAAGCATTGGAAATTTTAAAATAAACGCGTTTGTTTTCTCGCAATGATTTCTTTTTTCTGCTAGAAGCCTCGATCCCCTTGCCATAAATTGTATGGCTCAATATGTAATGTGTAAGAAGATGTCCCTGATTGATTTAATATAAGAGGGCTTGAGATGAAGGAATTTTTTTGTATTCGGAGAGGGTATTCAACAAGAAAATTATCATTATAAATCAAGAGATTGTTTTATAATGTTGATGATTAGCTTCAATTTAATAAACCAATTTCACGCATTTTTATTAAAATTGTATGATTAATTTTACCAGTTACAGGAAGATCAAACATTTTTTGAAACTGTTTTAAGGCTTCTATCGTTTTTTGATCTTCTATTCCTGTGGCAATAACCTCCTCATGACCAAAAATATGTAAAGCTTTTTGTACCCGTATAATATCTTCAACAGAAGGCTCTAAAACAGTTTCCCTTAAATGTGTTATATTGCTTTTTGTTTTATTTTCCATTTCTATTTCGCTCTGCTTAATTAATAGCGCAATTTCATCTGTTGTAGGATGAGGTAAAACATTATTTTGCATTTTCTGAGCAGCTTGTTGTTTCCATAAAGTGATCGCACGGCGTGTTTTAGGTCCTTCCAGTCCATCTAATGGTCCATCATAAAGTCCTAATTTTGCGAGTTCTTTTTGCTTTTCCAGCATTCTTGCTGATTGAGGGGGTAAAGGTGAATTTTTGTGGTTATGACTTTGAGAATGTAGAGAAGTCACACGAGAGAGTTCTTGTGATCTTGCTTCTTTTTCGGATAAAATAGAGCTCTTCCCTATACTTTGAGCGGAGGAAAACTTCATTCGAGTGAAAATATCTTGATGCATTGTCATTTGCAAAAATAAAGCATTAAATGAAACAAATAAAAAACTAATAGTAAAAAGAATAGACCCAACAAAAAATAAAGTATTTTTTCGTGTATAGAAATAAAGATTTTTTATACTCCAAAAAATGAAACGAAAAATTGTAAGAAGAAGTGTGATAACGATACTACTAGAGTATTTACGGTGTTTTACAGTTTTTTTTCGAAACGTCTTTCGTTTTGTTGTCATCATTTTTATTTTCAGTTGCGTTTATGTTTCACAAAGAAACGAATGCAAATTAGTTTTACTTTTCGCTAGAGAGAAATGCATTTACATTATTGTTTTTTCCTTTCAAACTCCTAGAATAAGCAGCTTCATTCTATCAATGTATAAGTTGATCAATCAACAAGAGCTCTTATCAATTTTTATTAATTTCAGATTTTACAAATCTTTAATATGTATAAAGAGAACATCAAATGATTAACGTTCAAGATCATTTTAGTGTTTGCAAACTGCATTATCACATATAATCATCTCAATAATAATATCACGTTATTCTTCATTTTTGGCGCAGATGTTTGCCTATTATTTAAAAACAAGTTAGAGATTATTCTTCTATAACGTTAAAAAGATAAGAGTCATTATATTCTTTACAATTTACATATATAGGGTTACTTTTCTGTAAACGGTTTGGTGAGAATACTGGTCTCTTAAGGTTATTATATTTTAGTGTAGCTACTTTTATATCAATTAAATTGATTTACAATGTTATAAAAAAACTTGCCTTGAGATCTGGAGATGGAGTTATAAGAGATGAAACAATTGTTTAATTTTTTGATCGACCTATTGATCATGTTGATGATGTGCTCGTAAAAATTTTATAGATAATGTAAATATTTTATCACTATTAAAGTCAGAATAACAGAATTTTACTCTTTTTAGCTTTTTCAACTAAGCTAAGATGGTGAATTGTTATTTAAAATAAGTATGTACATAACATGATTATATCTCTCATTTTTTACCATAGTATGTTCATTAACATGATCAGCCTGTAAGTGTATAATTTTGATATTAATTTTTTACTGAATAGACAATGTATACTATTTTATACAGAGGAATTGTGTCATATTTATAAAAAAAGCCAATTATATAGCTCCAATACATGAATACTCAATTTTATAAAAAACACATTTTATAAATTGTTTATAAAGCAACAGTGTATAAAATGCTTCTTTTATTGTATTTACCACTGCCGTACATTGATTGTCCATGATACGTTTTTTAATCAAATTATCATTTCTTTTATTTTTTATTTTTGTCATTATTTCATTTTTTGTAGCAGATCCAAGCAGTAACCATTCTTCTAGCCCCAAAAATAATGAGACAACAACGAGCGATGTGATTATTGCTTTTAAGGAAGCCTTAAATGACTTAGGAACATTTTGTGACCGTAATATAGAAACCTGCAAAGTAGGAAAATCCTTTTTAAGTTTACTTGGAGAACGCGCATATTACGGTGCAAGAGCTGCTTATGAGTATTTTGGGCACATATTAGGCAACAAAAATAATACAGAGCCTTCCCCAAACGCTTCTCGCAAAATGGAAGTAAAATAATTCTTACACAACCATACAATGTTATCTTGAAATAGGAATTTTTAACGTTCCTCATGTTATTTGTATTAGGATAATAAATATTTATCTATCCAATAAGTGTATTTAACATGATGATTAAAATGAAACAGGATTAAGATGATGGCGGAAACAATCGATAATATTATAGAAAACTTTTCGCTTCTAGATAATTGGGAAGATCGTTATCGTTATGTAATTGAGCTTGGCTACGAACTTCCACCTTTTCCGGAAAATGCTCGAAATGATGCCCACAAAGTTCGTGGTTGTGTTAGCCAAGTGTGGCTTTTATCTTCACGTAATAATTCAGAAGATCCAATATTAACGTTTCAAGGTGATTCCGATGCCCATATTGTGCGTGGACTCATTTACATTCTTCTAGCTTTTTATTCAGGAAAAAAAGCTTCTGAAATTCGCAATTCTGATGCTCACGGACTTTTTGAAAAACTTGGTTTAAATGAAAATCTTACACCACAACGATCAAATGGTCTGAAATCAATGATCAAACGGATTCGTAACGAAAGTTATATATAACCTCTCCTTTAAAAAGGTCTATACATACCAAGGCTTCACAGGAAACATGTATACTAAAAATCAATTTTACACACGAAACTATTTTTTCGCAAAATATAATTATTTAGTTTTTTTCCGCTTGCTTTTACGTCCAAGACCCATTTCTTTGGCTAAAGCTGATCGTGTTTTTGCATAATTAGGCGCTACCATAGGATAAGAACTGTCTAATTGCCACTTTTCACGATATTCCTCTGGTAACATTCCATAATGTGTCATGAGATGACGCTTTAAAGATTTAAATTTCTTTCCATCCTCAAGGCAAATGAGATAATCAGGAAATACTGAACGCTTTGGATTAACAGCAGGCCTCTGTTTTTCAATTTCAACTTCTGCTAGCTCTAGATTTCCTGCTTTACGAAAAGCAGCATGGACATCAGCAATTAAACTTGGCACTTCAGTCGGTCGAATAGAATTATTACTCACGTAGGCAGCAACAATATCAGCAACCAATGTAATAACTAAATTGCTTTCAGTCTCTAAGACTGGACGATGTTCCATTCTTGTTTCCTTTAATTTAAAATCGAGTAATTCAAAATCGAGATATAGTGCATATACTCATAATATAAAGATCTCATGCACATGGGTTTCATATTGTACAAAAATCTTTTTTGTCAATTAAATTATTCTATAAAATTGCCAAAACACAAAAAAATCAAATAAATACCTCTTTTTCGTCATAATATACAATAAGAAAAACGTCCCCCTTACATGCTAGAAGATAGCTTTATTCTATAACATATCCTACATAATATCCAATATATCACAAATATAAAAAAATATAGGATAAAATTTATTATTTGTTTAGAACATAAAAATAAAATTGTTAACTATAAAAATACACCATATAAATAAGTATTTTTATTTTAATACTTATAATTTGTTAAATATTTTTTTAATAAATTTTAAATTTATTTTAATTCGTAATTTATTAAATTTTAAAAATACAAATTATTAATATTACAATATAAAATTATTTCATTAAAATGGCGTGGAATATTTTTTATTATTTCATAATATAATGAAAAATCTTTATATATATATCTATCTTTCTATAAAAGTGTTCAGTTATACTGTTTTTTAAAAATAAATTTCTTCTTTTTATAGCATAATTACCTTACCAACCTCTTTTATTATAAAATGGTATTATATTCCTAGAAAACAATAGCAGTGATATGTAATGAATAGAAGGATATTAATTGTAAAATTATCATAGCACTATTTTTGCAAGTGAGTAGGACTTATAGATTTTTACACTTGCATAAATAAGTATGATTCTAACATATAACTGAAGCTATTAACATATTTTATATAGGGTTATGTATGATTTGCACTTTTACAATTCCTCCTAAAGCATCTAGAATCACTCATAAGGAAATATATCATGGTATTTTTCGTGATGATCCCTATCATTGGTTACGCGCATCTAACTGGCAAGATGTTTTTAAAAATCCTAACTGTCTTGACTCCAATATTCGACAGCATCTCGAAAAAGAAAATGCTTATCAAGCAGCTCAAATGGCTGATATAAAGCCATTACGAGATTTGCTTTTTACTGAAATGAAAAACAGGATCCAAGAGAATGATAGTTCCGTTCCTATAAAAAATGGACCTTTTGCTTACGGTTTTTCTTATGTTACCGGGGGGCAACAACCACATTATTTTCGCATGCCAAGGAATGGTGGAGAAAAACATGTTTATCTTAATGGTGATCTTTTGGCTGAAGGTAAAGAATATTTCAACTTTGGTTCAGTTCAAGAATCTCCTGATCATAGATATGTTGTATGGACCTATGATGATAAAGGATCAGAATTTTATACAGCTAAAATTCGGAATTTAGAAACATTATCTGATTGTATGGATATTATTACTGACACATCCGGACAGATTGTGTGGGATGCTCAATCTGAAGGTTTTTTCTATACAAAAGTGGATGAAAATCATCGACCTTCAGAGCTCTATTATCATCGCTTAAACACTGATCAATCGCAAGATAAGCTTATTTTTCGTGAAGATAATCCAGGTTTTTTCTTAGATGTAAGCGGCTCTAAGCTTCATGATGTTATTTATATTAATATTCATGATCATGAAACGTCAGAAATTTGGTTAATACCTGCTAAAGCGCCTCTTAGCGTTCCTCAATGTGTGCGCAAGCGGCAAAAAGGTATTGAATATTCACTTACAGAAGGTGGTGATGTCTTTTATATTCTTACCAATTTAGATAACGCAAAGGACTTTAAAATTATGGTTGCGCCGTATGCTGCGCCGCAATCAGAAAATTGGTCAGAGCTTATTCCACATCAGCTTGGATGTTTGATACTATCTCATGATGCGTATCAAGATTTTCTTATCTGGCTCGAACGTTTTGAGGGGCTTCCTCGTATAAAAATTATGGAGCGTACGACGAAACAAATCCATTCTATTACTTTTGATGAGGAGGCTTATTCTTTAGGTCTGCAAGGGGCAGCAGAATATAACAGTCAATCCATTCGCTTTTCTTATTCATCTATGACAACGCCTGATCAAGTGTTCGATTATGAGATGAAAAGACACAAACGAATATTGTTAAAGATGCAAATAATTCCCTCTGGCCATAACAAAGATGAGTATATAACGCGACGTGTTATGGCCATTGCAGACGATGGTGAGAAAATTCCCATCTCACTTTTTTATCATAAAACTACTCCTCTGAATGGTCGTGCACCTTGTCTACTTTACGGTTACGGTGCTTATGGCATCTCTATTCCTGCCAGTTTCAATAGCAATGTACTCTCTCTGGTAAATAGAGGTTTTATTTATGCCATTGCTCATATTCGTGGGGGAAAGGAAAAGGGTGTTGAATGGTATGAAAAAGGAAAACATCTTTTTAAATATAATACATTTACCGATTTTATTGCTTGTGGGCGCTATCTTGTAAACAATAAATTTACAGCTCATGATCGGCTTATTGCGCATGGTGGTTCGGCAGGAGGAATGTTGATGGGTGTTATTGCCAATATAGCCCCACAGGATTTTGCTGGAATCGTAGCTAATGTGCCTTTTGTTGATGTTTTAACAACGATGTTAGATGCTTCCTTACCTCTAACGCCTCCTGAATGGCCAGAATGGGGAAATCCTCTTGAATCACAAGAAGATTATAAACTTATAGCTTCTTATTCTCCCTATGATAATGTCAAAGCGCAAAAATACCCCCCCATGCTTGTGATAGCAGGATTAACCGATCCTCGTGTAACTTACTGGGAGCCTGCAAAATGGGTAGCTAAATTGCGTGAATTTAAAACAGATGATAATGCGATTTTATTACGCATTAATATGGATTCAGGGCATGCAGGTGCAGCTGGACGTTTTTCAAAGCTAGAAGAAGTTGCCTATATCTATGCATATATTCTAAAGATAGCAAGAAAAACTGTTGTTAATCTATAATATCCCCACTTTAAAAGCCCTATAATTCATTAGACTATAGGGACTTTTATAGGCTATACAATTATTTAGACAGCTTACAATCCACAATCTTCATAAAGTTTCAAAACATAATCCCAATTAATCAAATTATCCACGAAAGCTTCGAGATATTTCGGGCGAGCGTTGCGGTAGTCAATATAATAGGAATGTTCCCACACATCAACGCCTAGAATAGCTTTAGCATCATGAACCAAAGGATTTTCACCATTAGGCGTTTTCATAATTTCAAGCTTGCCATCTTTAACCACAACCCACGCCCACCCAGAGCCAAATTGGGCACCAGCAGTAGCAATAAAATCAGCACGGAATTTGTCATAACCACCTAGATCAGATTCAATAGCTTTTGCTAGTTTTTCAGGCATTTTTTTACCACCACCACCATTTTTCATCCAATGCCAAAAATGGTTATGATTGTAGTATTGCGCTGCATTATTAAATAAACCAATATTTTTCCCAAAACTTTTTTTAACAATTTCTTCAAGGCTTTCATTTTCCAAGCCTGAATCTTTCACCAAGTTGTTGGTATTATTAAGATAAGCGAGGTGATGCTTATCATGATGATATTCAAGAGTTTCGCGTGACATATAGGGCGAAAGAGCATCGTAGTCATAAGGCAATTCAGCCAATTCAAAAGCCATTTAAAAATCTCCTCGATTCTAATTGTTAAGCGCCCAATTTGCCATTTGCATCACCTAAAAGCAAATGTTGAATGCGTATTTATATTAATTAATTTAATGTCTCTCTTTGTAAAAGGAGCTTTTAGGCAATGTATGCTCATCAATCAAAAAAGGGCACTGGTCTATATAAATATTGCTTCAAAAGAAATTTTACATCTATGAACGGGTAAAAAATATCATGACCTTTTGAATAGAAGGTAAATGGAAATAGTTATCATTCCTTGTTCTTGTACCTCAAAATATTTTTTCAAATACGAGACAAATTGTTTTTAATTTTTGTAAAATTTTTCCAACCTATTGGTATGGTGTATCCATGGTGTTTGCAACAGGAATATTAAGTGTTATTTTTTAAGAGACATTTCTCAATGTGCTTGATTTCATTTTATAGCGCTACTCATGAATAATATAACGTAAAAACATTGGATATTATCATCTTTACACTTATGAAAAAGTGCACCGGCATCATCATATATGTTACTGATCCCCAATGTTGTCACAGCTTTTATTTTTTTATTTGGAGATGGTCCATAAGAGCGTTTTACTCCTTAGTCTTCTATTGTTTTTTATCCATACCTCTGCTTGTGATATGCGAGAGAATGACTTTGATTGGTTTAATATAAAAGAATTTGAAATGAAAAAATTTTACGATGTTTGAGGTTGTTACTCAGAAGTGCAAATTTGTTAATTTTTATTGTAAATCAATATTTATCTTGTGCGGATACTGCTGATTTTTGCACAAGATTAAAAAAATATTTTGTAAATTTTATTACCACTGAAGGTTTACACATATTGATTAAAAATAGAATTTTCTATAAAAAGCTTACTCAAAGCCAATCTATTCGTAAGGAAAGGCAAATTATTTTATATTGAGGAATCCAAAAACAAAAATACAATTAAGAAGATAAAAAAAATCATCAACACACAACATTTTCTCTTTGTTTTGTTTTAATTGAGTAAGATGAGATTTGAAGATACAAAGAAAAATACAGAATATGCTGATTTATTCAATAAATGAGTAAACGACAAGATTCTCATTTTATGCTCTTAGAAAATTAATAAAAGGGTATAATAATTGGTGGATAAATGGTTGTTGTGTTAAAGGTGCAGCTGTATATTAGTTTTCGCTGCGAATTTGTATTGATGCAATATCATTCAAGACTTAGAAACTTTACAATAAAAAATAAGATCTTTGATTTTCAGATATTGCGTCCAATCACAGGAATCGCTATAAGGTGCAAAAGTAATTGTAAATCGTGTTTTTTTGGGGTATAGCCAAGCGGTAAGGCACCGGTTTTTGGTACCGGCATTCCCTGGTTCGAATCCAGGTACCCCAGCCAGCCTTTAGTGAAATGAATCAATCATAAACTTGAGAAATCATAGAGTTGAGAGTGGATTAAACCTCTTATATTATCTTTAGCCATTCATATCGGATTGGTCAGAGAGGAAATACGCGTCTGTAGCGGAGTGGCTCTTACTATAACTATAGTCAAAATAGTTATTTTAGGGATTTTTCTTTATAAGAGTGGGGCTTAAATGATTTATGCGCACTTGCTTTAGAAAAACTATTTGGCTGGATTTTGCGCTCTATAGCAACACCAGCGTGCGATTTTTCTTATTCCACCATCTTCATTACGTCGTACAGCATAACAATAACGCTGATCAGGAAATATATTTCGTTGCATATCACGTACAATATGAGCAGTATGGCCATAAGGTGCTACACAATCAATAAACCATACGTATTTTCCATTTTGCCAATTGGCATCGGGTAAAAATTCTCCCTTTTTAAGCGTAGATTGATGATTTTTTTCATCTAAAAAAGCCCAAGTGATAAAGGCGCAAAATTCTCCACGTTCATTTTTATAGAGCTTGTATTGCCCAGTCTGTAAAGCTGGACCTAAGTTTCGGTCTATATCCCAAATTCGCCAGCGGTGGTATAAGGGAGATGTAAGCATTAAAACCATCATAGCTCCTAATGCTGTAAGAGAGTCTATGAGTGATGATGAAGGATTTTCATGCACACACATTAATCTTTATCTTTTCTTTAGGGACTGTTCTAAAATTTTGGTGATAGGTTCAAAGAAATAAGAAATGAGACGCCGTTTTGAGGTAATGACATCCGTTGTTACAGTCATGCCAGGGATAAATTTAAATTGTTTGTTATTCAAAGTGATGTGATCTTGGTCAATTTTGATTAAAACAGCGTAGACACCATTAATTTCTTTATTATAGCGCGCTGTAGCGCCTACATTAACGACTGAGCCGTGGATAACACCGAAACGTTCAGGCGGAAAGGCAGAAAACTTGATGTAAGCACGTTGGCCCTTTTCTAAAAAACCAATATCTCGATTATCAAAAAATGCTTCAATAATGAGACCGCCCGCACCAGGGACAATGCGCATGAGAGTTTTACCAGCCTCTACAAAGCCACCCAAAGTATGGATACTTAAATCATCAATACGTCCATCAACAGGTGCATAAAGTGATAAGTGGTCAAGATGGTATTGAGTGCTATCAAGTTTTGCTTTTAACCCTTGAAGATTCAGCTCTGTTTCACGCGAAAATTGTCGATAGCGGGCGTTTTCATCGGAAATGAGACTTTTCCGTTGTTGGCGGAGGGTGTTTATTTCGGCGGCATTTTCTTCCAAACGTCTTTGATTGGTTAAAATTTCATGCTCGACATTTTTAAAGTCATGTAAACGCTCTAAGTAAACGGCTTGGCTAATGACTTTTGTTTCCATTAGGCTTTTTGCAGCCTTTAATTTCCCTTGGCTTAATTGACGATCATCTTCCAACCTACCTAATTGCGCATGTTGTGTTGCACCGCTGCGCTCGACGCGGTCCGCTTGTGCTTTTAGCGCTTTTAATTTATCTTGGAGAGATTGAAGGGTAACACTAATGAGTATTTCTCCTTCTATTCTTGAGTTGTGTTGCCAGAAGGAGAAATTGGCAGATAGGCAAGCGCTTTGGTTACAAAATTTTATCCAAAGGATTGCTTTCAGCAAGAAGTGTTGTAGGTATGTTATAAAGACAAGAATAACCGGTATTCCACGGTAGGTTTGTGCAAATCAAAAAGGCCACACAGTATGGAGTTGTGCAGCCTTTTTATGCAAGCAAATGGGAAAATAATGCTCACTTTACAGCCTTTTCTTAGAACTGATAACGTATTCCACCAGAAAAGCTCGCTCCTGTTATACCCGTTTTTTGCAGCTTTTTTTGGTAACTAACATCACCATGAAGTGCGATATTGTGGGAGAGTTGTGCATTGATGCCCAAACCGCCTTCAATGGCAGTTCCAGCAGGATCAAGGTCAAATTCCCTACCAATCTGTATTTTCCCATCATCACTAAAGGTTTTAAGAAAGTTCACTTTTCCATAAAAAGAAAAGGGATGATCGCTTTCGGCAGAAACAGTTTTAGTTAAACGTCCGCCAATCCGAACCAACCATTGGGAAGGATTTTTCATATCAATTTCCAGATTATCAGCATCTTTCATGGTGTCAAACGACAATTGTTGATAAACAATTTGTGCTTGTGGCTCAAACTCTATCCCTGCCATTCCTGTAGCAAATACTTTTCCAATGGTAGCCGAAGCACTCAAAGTTTTGGCACCCTTCAAGTTTGCGGCATTCTTGATGTCAGCCGTAGTGATATTTCCATCGATCATGCCATAGGAAGCTAGGACATCGACATATAAGCCATTGTTGTGTTGTATGCTGCCATAAGCTGTAACCGCCCATTTATTGAGTGTGCTTTTGTCTGCACCCTCCATATCCTTAGGTGTGAAAGAGAGTTGCCCATAGGTTCCCATAAGTCCAAAATGCATGGTGATATTTTGGCTTTCCATTGCAGCTAATGCACCACCTGCTTGTACGGCAGCATAGCGAATATCAGCGCCATAGCCATATTTGAAGGGACCACGCTCAGAGGTTAAGGTAGCAGTGCTACTATAGGGTAAAAAGAAGAAAGAATAATTTTGTGTTGTACGGATATCAGCTAACAATTTGCTTTGCTTAGTAATGTCGGTAAAATCAGCGTAGAAGAGCGCGTTAGGCATCACGATATAGCTTGCCACTTGCGGTACGACAGCTTCCACATGTGGACTAGGAACAGAGCCACCGGAACCGCCGCCAGAACCGCCATCACCACCACCGGAGTCTAGAAATGCTTTATGCAAGCGAAAATCCCAGAAGTTTTCATTTTTTTCATCAAAGAGGTTTTGCTCAATATTGGCTGTGCCATGGCTTGATTCTGGTCCATAAGCAGTTAGTATGTATTTATAAGGCAAACCATCTCTTGTGATATAACCATTGGCTAATTTGAAGGAGTCTTCCATCGCTTTTCCAGAGACTTGGATAAGGGAAATACCGCCTGCATTCGAGGGAGCTGCAGCGTTTTCTACACTGTTTTTATCCCCTACATCACTCTTGATATAAACTGTTGTTGTACCTGATGCATCGCCATGAATGAGAACTCGATCGGTTTTTTGATCGTCTACTGCAACCCCATCGCTCCATGCCATGTTAAAGTGAATTTCTGCGTTTCCAGAAGCGTTATAGACTTCTGGAGTATTTTTTTTACCAGAACCGATATGTAATGTGTGGTAATGGTTTTCTATTGTTTTTTCAAAAACAATTTTGCTGTCATTGAGGTTGAGTACAGAAACATCAGAACGTGATCTTTGAGTGATATCAAGTAACTTTCCCGCATCATCTTTTTCTTTTCTGCTGGTGTTCACAAACCATGTTGTACTGTTTTTGAGATCAAAGCTTGTTTGCCCATTTTCGTCATTTCTTACACCACCTTGTAAGACAGAACGGTCTGCGGAGAGTGAAAAGATTTGATTATGTTTTGGTGTATCGTGGATTATCCCTACGAATAACCTATCGGCTCTGATTTCTGAATCTTTGAGGTTGAGTTTACCATTTGATGAATTGTTGGCAACAATACCCGTTCCATCTTCGATGAGAAGGTTTGTATTGGTCAGGT
The DNA here is from genome assembly GCF_042195785.1 of Bartonella sp. AP58NXGY. Classification (NCBI taxonomy): domain Bacteria; kingdom Pseudomonadati; phylum Pseudomonadota; class Alphaproteobacteria; order Hyphomicrobiales; family Bartonellaceae; genus Bartonella; species Bartonella sp. AP58NXGY. The sequence continues at coordinate 85,132 of NZ_JBHIOY010000003.1, forward strand.
TGATTTCTGAAGTTTGATCGTTTTTTGAGTTATCAAAGCGTAGTCCATTGCGCTGTGCTTTTGCAGAAATATCTGTGACATCAATATGTCCGCCATCTTTTAAGACAAATGCTGCTCCTTTTGCACTTACACTCCCTCCCGTCATTGTGATTTTGGCTTCTTCATCATCTGCATATAACCCAGTCGTATCAGATGTTACTGTGACATTATCGTTTAAAGTAATAGTGCTACCTTTCAGAGTTTGTACTTCTCCACCAAAGGAACCGCCGCCCGTTACTGTTATTTGGGAATTATCATTAGCCAAGAGAGCTTTTTCTGCATTCTTAACGGTTACATTTTTTAAAGTAACAGTGCTTCCTTTGTCAGCACTTATTCCTTTCTCCATAAGAAAGCCATCTTTACCGCTTGATATTTTCACATCTTTCAGCGTGTTTTCTTTGCTTGTGGTTTCAAGGAATAATGCACCTACTGCTTCGTCTCCTGTGACTTCAATAGATCCTCCTGTCATCTTGATTGTCGCATTATCACTTTGGGCTTTAACACCGATCGTAGCATTTTTAATTGTTGTGTTTCCATTCAATTCAATGGTGCTGGAACCTCTTGCAAATGCGCCGAATTTTGTTCCTTTTCCATTTGCTGTGAGAGCAACGTTTTTAACATTAATATATCCACCAGCTTTTGTATATAATACACTATTGCTACCGGTAACAGTTCCCCCTGTCATAAAAATTTTTGATTGCTCACCAACTGCATGGAGGCCATCACCCTCAGATGATGTGATTTTAGCCTCATTGTCCAAAGTAATGGTACTACCGCTTTGAGCATTGATTGCATCTTCTTTTGCTTCAAAAGATCCACTAGAAACCATTACTTGAGATTTGTTATCTGCATAGATGCTGCGTTTTGCTTTTGTGACGGTTACATTTTTTAAAGTAACAGTGCTTCCATTATCAGCATTTATTCCTTTTTCCATAAGAAAGCCATCTTTTCCACTTGATATGTTCACATCTTTCAGCGTGTTTTTTTTGCTTATGGTGTCAAGGAATAATGCACCTACTGCTTGGCCGCCTGTGATCTCAATAGATCCTCCTGTCATCTTGATTGTCGCATTCTTACTTTGGGCTTTAACACCGATCGTAGCATTTTTAATTGTTGTGTTTCCATTTAATTCAATGGTGCTAGAACCTCTTGCAAATGCGCCGAATTTTGTTCCTTTTCCATTTGCTGTGAGAGCAACGTCTTTAACATTAATATATCCACCAGCTTTTGTATATAATACACTATTGCTACCGGTAACAGTTCCCCCTGTCATAAAAATTTTTGATTGCTCACCAACTGCATGGAGGCCATCACCCTCAGATGATGTGATTTTAGCCTCATTGTCCAAAGTAATGGTACTACCGCTTTGAGCATTGATTGCATCTTCTTTTGCTTCAAAAGATCCACTAGAAACCATTACTTGAGATTTGTTATCTGCATAGATGCTGCGTTTTGCTTTTGTGACGGTTACATTTTTTAAAGTAATTATGCTTTTTATAGCGGAGATTCCTTTGGTCATCGAAGTGTTGTCTTTACCGCTTGATAATTTCACGTTTTCCAATATCGTTGTGCCACTGTCATCAGTGTCTGATATAACGCCATAATCGGCTGCAATAACACCTCCTATCATCTTAAATGTACTACCATGCCATATTCCAACACCACTATGCAGCTGAGTATTGTTTGCACTTTTAATGGTTGTATCCCATAACTCAATTGAAGATTTGGTTCTAAGGACTACAGCATCCAAATCGTTGTTTATTGGATGACCTCCGGTCAGTGTTAAATTTTTACCGATGATTTTTCCACCATTTGTTGTTTGAATATATTCATAAGTCTTGTTTGATACGTTTTTTACTTCTCCTTTATCAACTTCAAGAGATTCAGCATGTACGTTGAGATTGTTGCCAAAAAGCATAATTGCTGCGACAGCTGTACAGGAGAGTAAAGATTTTTTAGACATAGCTGTTCCTCCCTTATAAGCTCCGCATGTTCTCCCCGCTTAGAAGTAAGAAAAATAAACAATTAAAATTTTAATTATAATACTTACCTATTAGTTAATTTGTTATTGTTTGTCAAATATTGTAAATTTACTTTTTAATAAAATAAATCATTTTTATTGTTTAATACATAGTATATTAATAGTTAATATACATTAATACTTAAAACATTTTAAATAAAAACATCAAATGGGAGACAAAACAATATTTTTGTTATGAAATAATTTAGGATTGAGATATTTTCGTTTAAAAGCTTTGTCTTGAAAGAGTAAAAGCACTTTCAGTAATAAGTAATAATAGTGGAAACAAATGACAGGTTGGTAGGGATTTTTCTGTTGGAAGTAAGTACAAGTTTCTACTCATCATCTTGAGAAAGAGGAAGTGAGGCTATTTCTGTATCAAGCGCATCCATAAAATCGATAATAAAAGCAGCATTGGTTCCCAAATCTCTTGGCAAATAACGAGAAGCAGAACGCATATCAACAAAAGTTGTATCCCCTTCATTCGTTAAACGAATAACAATATCTGAAATAAAGCCAAGGTAAAAAGTTTTGGCCATTGTTTCAATATAAAGCGCATCTTCTTCACCTTTAAACTTTTTTTGAGCCACAACGGGCCAATCATACGCAGCTAAAACATTGAGAACGGATTCGCGAATACGGTCAGGTGATCCATCATAACGGCGCCCTGACATTTCTGGCCATTGTGAGATCTGTAATGTTGCTTGTTCAGTCAAAACACTTTTGAGCGGTAAAGCATCGCTAGGACGTATTGTGCGAAAAAAAGCCGGCGGGTTTTGTGTATCGGTAGAAATATCATAAAGAGCCGGTAAGGTAAACCAAAGTCCCAAAAAGAGCATCAATGGTGTTGCAGTTATTAACGAATAAACGATCCCTTTTACAGCTTTCATTCCCCCTAGGGCTCCATAGACCCACAAACTATGAAGTGCTTTAAGAGCGAGAAAAAGAGAAATAATCACACAGCAAGTAGAGATTCCTATCAAGATTATGAAGTCGCTTACGTTAAGTACGGAAAAACGTTGTAAAATGACCGAAAATAATAAAATAAAGAAGGCTAAACCACCAAATCGAGGGGACCATACTGCTGCTCTTGAAATGAACCGAACATATCTCTTCTTCATGAAGTTTTTCCCCTCAATTGTAAACTATAAGCCAAGTTTTTTCAGAGCGCATATCTTACAAAAAGCTTATGCTCATAAAACAAAAATAAAGCACTTATTTTTGAGGTCAAGGATGTGTAATGTCTTATAAGTTTCCAGCGATTGTTTTGGCACTTCATTGAAGGTAAACAGTATTTCTTCTATAGTTTATCATGTTATTGATGCGAATTTTATGGGAATGTTTGTAAATAAAAAGAAATAAACTCAAATAACAAGTTTTACAATTGTTAGCAGCATATTTTTTTAGAGCTTTACTCTTGATTTTTCTCTTCTGATTGCGGGGAGTTTTTTCTGTCAGATAATGCGTCTCAAATAGGATATGATGATGTGCAATAGAGATTTCATTATATCTCAATAAAAAATTGAGGGATTTATAATCAGATAAATTTGAATATTCAATTAATAGAGAAAAAAGATAACCATTTTGATAGGCTTCATGTATTTTGTATAGAAAGTAAGGTGTTGTACAAATGAGAGGTTAGTCCGTTTTTATTCATAAAATATGCGACAGGTCGCAGATGAAAGAAAAGCTTCACTTTCTTTTTTTGCAAGGGAAGAAGGGACAAAAATACGTAAAATAACAAACCCTTCATTCAAATTTTTAGCAACCAAAACTGAATTGGCATTTTTTTTAGGTTTTGATTTTTTGAGTTCTATGATTTGTATTGGTTTTCCAATGATAAGATCAAGTGTCGCATCAGGGGCTGTTCGGTCATTAAGGCTATAGAAAATAATTCCGTCGTGTGTGTAGGCTGCCAGTGACCAAAATTGTTGTGTTTTCAAAGCTTTTAAATGAACAGGTCCATTTTCAAGATTAAATCTGCAGACTTTAAGAAGAAAGAGGGGATCAGCAGATTGCTGAATAGGATTATTGGGCGTAAAATCGACAAATTGATAAGAGATTCCAGATTTTTTTAGTGCTGTCCATATATTATCTTGTGCCCAAGTGGGGATCAGAAATAAAAAGCAAATATGAACGATAATAGCGCCAATGATTGCAAGAAGTGCGGTATAAATGAATCTAATCACAATTTATTTGTCCTGATGGAATTTGTTCTATAGAGGGCATTGTGAGCTTTTGTAATGCCGTTGCAGAGATGATTGAGGTATCGTATAAGGTGAGAATAAGCCCGAATTCTTTTTGACTAACTGTTGCAAGCCAATTGCCGGTTTGCGGTGTGGGTGAAATATTGATGCGCAATGAGCCATCATGCTCATAGATAATATTGTTAGTGTGAAGTTCAAAAGGTATTTCTTTGGATGAAGTATAGGGTTTAAGGGATTTGTCAGCTGTATAAAGGGTAAAAAGACGGGTTTCAGGGATGGTGCCTTTGAGCAAATAATGACAGTGATGATGAAGTGGACGCCCTTGGTTATCTTGCCAAATCTGGAATTGAATACCTTCAGTTCGTCCGAGTGAAACAATGCCTCGTTTGGCGGTGCGAGCGCGGGTATAAGGATCCATATTGGCAGTTCCCATTTGTGGATAAGCACTCCATTTTCCAATTCTAAAGCGTCCAAAATGAGGAAAGGAATTGAGCACATAATCGACACTCAGTTTTCCACATAAAATGGAAAAAGCGAAGATAAAAAAGAAAATGGTGATATTAAAAAACATCAGTGAATATCTTGAATTCAAAATGTTGAATCTCCAGTTGTTTTCATCTTCAAAGAAATTGCAGATGGTTTTTTCAGATCTTTGTTAATCAATCGCACGATATTTAATGTTTCAGGAGAAAGCGTAGAGGGTATTGGGGAAGGAACTTCAGAATCTACACGGGCGGAAAGTACTGGAGGCTGATAAGGAAGGAGAGAATCTTTAACACCATAGAGCTGTTTGAGCATAATATTTTGATGCGCAGCAAGCATGATACGATGCCATATCATGGCAGGAACGCCACCCCCAAAAGCACGATTCATCGGTGAAAAATTATCATTTCCCATCCATACCGCTCCCGTATAATTTCCCGTAAAGCCAACAAACCAAGCATCACGATAAGATTGTGATGTTCCAGTTTTCCCAGCGACAAGAGTCATGGGCAACGCAGCACGCTTACCAGATCCTCGTGTTGTGACACCCACCATCATTTGATTCATATAAGCTGCTGATTGTTCACTCAGAACTCGGTGTAGTTTTTTTCCGTTATGTTCGAAATCCCACACAACACGACCATCAATTGTTTTGATTTGCGTAAACCCATGACGATTACCCGCTATTCCTCCATTGGCAAAGACATTAAAGCCTGTAGCTTGATCCATGGGGGTCATGTTGGAAGTGCCAAGAACCATCGTTTTGTGTGATAAAATATGCGCGTTAATCCCCATATTTTTAATGAGATCTATGATAGGTTGGGTATCGCGGTTAAGATATTGGTAGGTGAGATAAACAGGGACTGTATTAATGGAAAAGGCTAAAGCTGTTGCTAAGTCAATTTTTCCCAGATAACGACCAGAATTATTTTTGGGTGTCCAACCTCCCCAATTGATGGGAGCATCTAGAACGATTGTTGAGGGTGATAATCCATGTTCCATTGCGGCTGCATAAACATAAGGTTTGAATGAAGAACCAGGTTGTCGACCGCCCTGTGTTGCTCTGTTAAATTGGCTCTTTTTGTAATCTAGTCCTCCAACAATTGCACATACCGCACCGTTATTATCGAGTATAACGGTGGCTGCTTGTGTTACACGATATTGTTGACCATATTGATGTAAATGATAGGCAATTGATTCTTCTGCTGCTTTTTGAATATTCGGATCAAGGGTCGTTTGAATAATTAAACTATGGCTTGGAAGTTGATTGCGCATTTTTTTGACTTCCTCGAATGCCCAATCAAGAAAATAATCAGGCTGATTATTGTCTATTTGGGGAAGGGCCCTAGCAGGGTGGCGATGCGCATTGATAATCTGGCTTTTCGTCATAAAGCCACTATTAACAAGATTAGAAAGGACGACATTGGCACGTGTTTGAGCAGCAAAGAGATGACTATGAGGGGCATATTTTGTTGGAGCTTTAAAGAGTCCTGCTAACATAGCAGATTCACTCAAAGATACATGACGGATATCTTTTCCAAAATAAAATTTTGCAGCGGCTGCAATACCAAAATTGTTTCCTCCCATATAGGCACGGTCAAGATAAAGTTGCAAAATCTGCTTTTTGCTAAAATTTGCTTCTAGCCAAAGAGCAAGATAAGCTTCTTTGATTTTACGTGTTATGGTTCTCTCGTTTGTTAAGAATAAATTTTTAGCCAATTGTTGTGTGAGAGTTGAACCACCTTGCACCACCCCTTTAGCTTGAATATTTTGTGAAATTGCCCGTGTAAGTCCTTGAAAATCAACGCCCCAATGATCAAAAAAACGACGGTCTTCTGTGGCAAGAACGGCTTTAATAACAGTGTCAGGCATTTCTTCAACAGGGACAGAAATAGCCGGCATTGCACCACGGTGTCCAATTGGATTTCCATAGAGATCGAGAAAAAGAATGGAAAAGTTTTTAGGAGAAGACCAATCTGTTTTGGTAAGTTCAAAAACAGAAATGCCCAAAATGGTGAAAAGAGTAAATCCCATCAACCCTAATGTTAGTATTTCATCGAGAACTTCAACGATAAAGTATTTCCATCCTTGAAGATGAAAATTTTGTGAGACGATTTTTGCCTTTTTCCAGAAAAAACTGTTAGCAGAACGAATGTGATAAAGCGCTGTGTCTAATCGTGCGTCTAATTCAATGAGAGCAGGACTATGAAATGGCTTATGGTGTTGTCCTTTCTTTTTTTTAAAAAAATCAAACATTTAAAGAGAGCCTATGGCAAAGCAATACAACCAAACAAATCTACAATAAGTATATGGAGTAGAAGTATTTTTTTGCTATAGTGCTCGCAGAGAAAAAGTTTATTTGAGAATTATTCATTTCTCGTCAGATAGTGTATTAAGATTTTATGGTTTCATTAAATAAATTTTCTTCTTATTGTTAAAAATATTTTATTTTAAATTTTTAAAAATTTGGAGTAATATTAATATGTTATTCCGTAAGATAGAGGATAAACTATTTTCCATTTGTGATTTTTTAATCGACCCCACAAAAACCATTATTTCTTTTATTCTTCAGAAGGAAGAATAATAAGTTATTAAAGTATCTATGATGAAAAAAGTTTTTTTAGTTGTAATGTTAGCATCTTTTTTAGGAGCAGATTCTGTTCTAGCAGCTGATTGCGCTGAGGTTGGGAAGAAGGTTGCAATTCAGGAGAAGGGGGTTCTCGTCCGTTCAAAACTGGTTGTTGAGGATGGAAGGGATATGTGTGCAATTGTGGTTGTTGTGCCAGCCCGTAATGGTGAGAAATTGCGCCGTGTTGAGGTTGTGGTTCCTGCCGATTAGCATTAGATGTTGTCATGCGTATTTTAATTGCTGAAGATGATCGGAATCTTCACCATCAATTAGCAGAAGCTGTAAAGCATGCTGGATATGTTTTTGATAGTGCTTTCGATGGTGAAGAGGCTTATTTTTTAGGCAGTACAGAGTCTTATGACGCAGTGATCCTTGATATAGGTTTACCGTCTATTGATGGTATTCGTGTTGTTGAAAAGTGGCGTCAAGAAGGGTACTCCATGCCTGTTTTAATACTAACGGCGCGAGACCGTTGGTCTGATAAGGTGCTTGGTATTGATGCAGGGGCTGACGATTATGTTGTGAAGCCATTTCATTTGGAGGAAGTAATGGCGCGCTTACGGGCATTAATTCGTCGCGCTACCGGACATGCGACAAGTGCATTATGTTGTGGAAATGTTTTATTGGATACGAAGACGTCTCGTGTTTTTGTGGATGGTCAATTGATTAAACTAACATCTTATGAATTTAGACTTCTTTCGTATCTCATGCATCATTGTGACAGAGTTATTTCAAGAACGGAGCTTACCGAACATCTTTATGATCAGGATTTTGATAAGGACTCGAATACGGTGGAAGTCTTTGTAGGTCGGTTACGGAAAAAGCTTGGAGTAGATTTGATTGAGACTATTCGAGGAATGGGATATCGCGTGGGAACGCCAGGTGATAAATGAATATTTTCAAGGAGGATAATTGGTTTGGGAAGTTCTTTTTTGTCATTACGCGATCTCTCAGTTTACGTGTTATGATCTTATCAACACTATGGGTTGTGATTTCTCTTTTATCGATTTCTGCAGTGAGTATTTTATTTTATAAACGTTCAACTGAACAAAGCTTAGAGCGTATCCTTTCTGCTCAACTTTACAGTCTTATTGCAACAGTCATGGTCTCACCGGAAGGCATTTTGAAAGGAGGGGCTGAGATTGATGATATTCGTTATTCTGATCCAACAACGGGATGGTATTGGGAAGTTGTTGCGATATCCCATAATTTAAAAGGAAGATTGACATCTCCCTCATTGGGAACAGGAAAGATATTTACCCCAAGCGAAGTCGATATACCTTTTGATAATAAATTTTTTCGCTCTTATCGGATCAAGGGAAATGATGGCCAAAAGCTACAAGTGATTGAGAGTGATGTTGTTCTTGATAATAAAAATCATATTGCACGTTTTCGGCTTGTTGGGAATATCGATGAAGCCCATGCGCAAGTAAAGGAATTTAAGCAAACTTTGCAAATTTTTCTTTGGAGTTTTGGTATTGGGAGTGTTCTTATTAATATTGCTATTATTTTCTTTAGTTTTCAACCGTTGAAGCTTATTCGACGTGCATTGAATGATATTCGCGAAGGAAGAGTTCATTATGTGAATACGGATTTAGTCAGCGAAGTGATGCCGCTTGTACAAGAGATGAATGCTCTCATTAATAATAATCAGCGTATTATTGAGCGATTTCGCACACAGGTTGGTAATCTCGCGCATTCATTGAAGACGCCTCTATCCGTGATTATGAATGAGACCGATAAGATGCACGGAGAAAAGGCGTGTCTGTTGAGAGAGCAAACGCAAATTATGCGTGCTCAAATCAATCATTATCTTCAGCGGGCGCGGATTGCAGCACAATGCGATAGTATTATCTATCATACATCTGTTCGCAGTGTGATTGATCGTTTAGTGCGGGTTATGAAAAAGCTTAATCCTGAAAAAAAAATTGAATTTATTATGGATGTTGATGATATTGTTTTTTCTGGAGAGAAGGAAGATCTAGAAGAAATTATAGGAAATTTGATTGAAAATGCTACTCAGTGGTCTCGCACAAAGGTGTTGATCTCTTGTTGTATAGAAGAAAACGTTGAAGAAGAGAAATATTTCAGTATCCTTGTTGAAGATGATGGTCCTGGTTTAACAGAAGACAAAATTGATGAAGCATTAAAAAGAGGGCGGCGGTTTAATGAAAGTAAACCGGGGACAGGTTTAGGATTAGCAATTGTTTCAGATATGGTCAATGAATATGGTGGAAATCTCTTTTTATTGCGTTCTGATTTGGGTGGGTTGTATGCAAAAGTTTTATTACCCAAGATAGGAGAATAACATATTTTCTCCTCTATCAGAAAACATCTATAAGGTGTGTAAAGCAATATTTTCAGACAATACAAAAAAGTAGGGAGGTATTTCAGAAGATTTGTATTTATAATCAAAATATGAAAATAAAGCCTTGTTTTTGTTTTCTTGATAGAGGTGATCTATATGAGAAAAATGAACAATATATTTTATATAAGTTTATAATGTACTCCATGAAAAAATGATTTTTATCATTTAGCATCACTCTTCTTATGAAGAGGATAAAAGGTAAGCGAGAGATTCTCTGTTCGTATTGGAAAAAAGTGATATGCTCTTACTCATTTTTGCAGCATTTTTTCTGGCTTTTCTGGCAGGTATTCTTTTTCTTTCACTTCGTTTTGACGATAGGATAAAGAAAGAAGGAAAAGTTCAAACCATGGATGGTGATAGAAGTCATAGGCATACGATTGAGTGTAACAAGCTTTATATGCATTATAAAAAAAGGAATATTCTTAAGGACTTAAGTGTTTTGTTTGTTCTTCTCATCACATGGAGTATTTATGGGCTGACAGGCAATCCGGAAGTGAAAAGCTATTTTTTTAGCGAATTAATGGATAAAGATCCTAAAATTCTAAGTCAGCAAGAAAAGCTTGTTCGCTTACAAGTGCTGTTTTTCCGCTCACCTCGTGATGGCAAGCTCGCAGATGCGTTAGCGGTAGGGTATCTTGAAGAGCGCCATTTTCAAGAGGCGGTCAATGCTTATTTAGATGCACTTCGTTTGAATGGAGAGACAGCTCCAAGACTTGTAGGATATGGTTTAGCATTGGTTGGTTATGAAGGAGGAATGATAACGCAAGAAGCACAAAATGCTTTTCAAAAAGCAGCGGATTTAGCGCCAACAGATTTTTATCCGCGCTTATTGTTGGCCGATGCCTTTCATCAAGCAGGAAAAACTGTGCAGGCAGTGCAATTTTTGCAAAGCTTTCTTGATACAATGCCTGAAGATTTTGCAGGACGATCACGTGTTGAAAAAATGATGATTCAGTTACGTAATTTATCGAGTGGGCCATACAAAGAAAAGGAATAGGCGTCAATTGAGATGAGAAAAGCTGTTTAGGAAGATAAAAGAGGGGGCATTCTAGAAGGGAAAGGTATGTGTAGAGACGATTAAAGAACAGAAATGAAGAATGGAAAGAGGCGCAATATAAGTGGTTATATATTAAATAAAAATTGGTGCAAAAAGTAAGAAAGCTATTGGTAAGCTTATTAGCAAAGGTGAGAGATTGGATAAAAAGTTGCACCTATAGAGAAGATGTGCAAAACTCTTAAAAAATAAAATATAGAAATGGATGCTTATATAACGTGTTTAACGTGTTTAAAATTTTTTTGTAGAGTGTCTATGAACAATCAATCTTTAAAAAATTCTACTTCGTTGAAGGTTATTTTAAAGCAGCGAAAAAAAGAGCGTTTACTCATCATCTTATTGTGTTGTTTGGTTATGGCGATTGCAGCAAGTCTCATAGTTTATGCAATGCGTAATGCGGTCAGTTTTTTTAGAATGCCCTCTGATATTACAAGAGAAGATATTTTAACGGGGCGCTCTTTGCGTTTGGGTGGTTTTGTTGAAAAAGGAACTGTTAAATATATTGGAGAGATGGGCGTTATTTTTTTTGTAACGGATAGCGTAAAGCGTAAAAAAGTGATTTTCAATGGTGTACTACCGGATCTTTTTCGTGAAGGTCAGGGGGTCATTATTGAAGGACATTTTGATAAACAGGGTTTTTTTATAGGTAGGCGTATTTTAGCAAAACATGATGAAACTTATATGCCTAAAGGAGCAGCTGATCGTTTGAAAAAACATTACAGTGTGGAGAAATAATTCGATTGTGCTTGTCGAACTGGGTCATATTTTTTTAGTTGCAGCATTTGCAGTAAGCTTATTAGAGACTTTATTACCTGCTTTAGGTTTTTGGTGGAAAGAGCGTTTGTTAATGCAAACAGCTGTTCCTCTAACATACATCACTTTTACATTACTGCTCTTATCTTTTTTAGTGATGGTTTACGCTCATGTCGTATCTGATTTTTCTGTTTTGAATATTGTTGAGAATTCTCATTCAGAAAAACCGATGCTCTATAAAATTACAGGTGTTTGGGGCAATCACGAAGGCTCTATGTTGTTATGGGTTTTAAGTCTCGCTTTTTTTAGTGCATTGATGGCGTTATTTAGCCAACATTTACCAGAAGATTTTAGGACACTCGTTTTAATTTGCCAAAGTTGGATTACAAGTGCTTTTCTTTTATTTATTCTTTTTTTATCCAATCCATTTTTACGTGTGAATCCACCAGCATTGCAGGGAAATGGTCTCAATCCTCTTTTACAAGATGTTGCGTTAGCAATGCATCCACCGCTGCTTTATTTAGGGTATGTTGGTTTTTCACTTTGTTTTTCTTTTGCAGTTTCTGCATTGATTATGGGACATATTGATAGAATTTGGGCGCGTTGGATTCGTCCTTGGCTTTTGCTTTCTTGGTGTTTTTTGACATTGGGTATTATGGTTGGCTCTTATTGGGCTTATTATGAGCTAGGATGGGGGGGGTATTGGTTTTGGGATCCTGTTGAAAATGTTTCGTTTATGCCTTGGCTTTCAGGAACAGCTCTTTTACATTCTATTCTCGTTCTCGAAAAACGAGAAATATTAAAAAGTTGGACTTTGTTTTTGGCGCTGCTAACTTTTTCTCTTTCTTTAATGGGAACTTTTCTTGTTCGTTCGGGACTTTTAGTTTCTGTTCATAGCTTTGCTATTGATCCAGCACGGGGGCAGGCAATTCTTGCACTTTTATTTTTCTTTACGGGTGTAGCTTTTCTTCTTTTTGCTTTGCGCATCCCTATTTTTAAAACAGAAAGATTTTTTCAACCAATTTCGCGTGAAGGATTTATTGTTTTAAATAACTTGTTATTCATAACAATAACAGCAACCGTATTGATTGGTACGCTCTATCCTTATTTTATTGAGATGTTAACAGGGCAAAAAATTTCTGTAGGAGCTGCTTTTTTTAATCTTACCTGTGGTCCACTAATGCTTTTGCTGTTGTTGTTTGTCCCATTTGGGACAATGATGGCATGGAAACACGGTGATTTTCTCGCAGTTTTTGAACGGTTGTGGTTTGTTTTTGTATTGGTTGGTATCGTCTGTTTTATAACATTTTACGCGACATCTTTGCATGATATTTTTGCAGTTTTAGGCATTGGGCTTTCAGCATTTGTTTTTTTAGGCAGTTTAGCGAATCTGTGGGGAAAGAGTGGATATGGCAAGACAGCTTTTTCAGTACGCGTGAAGAGATTTTTGCGATTGCCATGGTCTGTTTTTGGTGCTGCAATGGCACATATGGGATTAGGCGTTACATTATTTGGCATTGTCTGTGTGGCCAATTTGGGGAAAGAACGTATTTTAACCATGAATATAGGAGATAGGGTGACGATAGCGGATAAAACTCTTTATTTTGATGCAGTGCATGATGGTTTTGGTTCAAATTATTCGGCAATGGAGTTTTATTTTAAAGTATATGAAAATAAAAATATTGTTGGTCATGTAACAGCCTCAAAGCGATTTTATTCAAGCCAAAATACATCAACAACGGAAGTTGGTCTTCAAAATCATGGCTTATCGCAGCTCTATATTGTGCCGGGACGGATCGATAATCGGGGTCTTGTTGTGCACATATGGTGGAAGCCTTATGTAATATGTATTTGGTTAGGGGCTTTCATAATGGCTATGGGAGGATGTCTTTCTCTTCTGGGGTATTGGTTTCGCATTGGCGTGTACCACAGGGTGCTGGGGGCTTTAAATTTAGGGAGAAGACATTGAGATGAAAAAATTTTATTGGATTTTATTTTTTTTTATAGCAGCGTATCCTTTTCGATTAGCTACAGCAGTAGAGCCGGATGAGATTTTAAAGGATACAATTCTTGAATCGCGCGCACGAGATATTTCATCGCATTTACGTTGTCCTGTTTGCCAAAATCAATCAATTGATGATTCAGATGCTGCTTTAGCACGTGATTTACGGCTTTTCATTCGGGAAAGATTAAAAATGGGTTATAGTAATCAGCAAGTCATTGACTTTCTTGTTGAACGATATGGTGAATTTATTCTCTTGAAACCACCATTGAATAAAAAAACTTGGTTTTTATGGTTTTCGCCTTTGATAATTATCATCATTGGTGCCAGTGTCATATTTTTCCAGTTAAGACGGTATAATAGTGAAAAAATAATGGATTATGTGAATGAAAAAGAACAATCAAAAATGCCATTGCATTAAAAATGATGCACATATAAAGAAAAAATTCAGATTATCTGCAATGAACATTCAACCTTATCGTATTATATTGGGGAATACTGAAACCTTACAAAATTTTAATAATTTAGACACAAAACGGTAAGGTCAGGTATTTTATAAGTTATCAAAATTGGGATAAAGGAATGATTGAATAGGAGCATAGAATAAATGTTAAAAAAAACATTCTTTAAAACATTTGTTGCAGTAAGTTTTTCCGCAGTATTGGAGAGTGCACTGTTTTTTAGTGGATGTACATCAAGCTTGTGGACGACAAAAGCTCATGCAAGTTCTGTATTGACTTCGTTAATACCACAACAGGGATTTGCAGATATCGTTGCTCAAGTGAAGCCAGCAGTTGTTGCAGTACAAGTAAAGAGCAATAAAAAGAAAAAAGATTGGTTCTTTAGTAACTTTTTTAGTGGGCCGGGTATTGATCAATTACCAGATCAACACCCTTTGAAGAGGCTTTTTAAAGAGTTTTATGATCTTGATAAACCTAAAAATAATTTTCCCAATCATTCGCAGCGACTCCGTCCTGTCGCTTTTGGATCGGGTTTTTTTATTTCGTCTGATGGTTACATTGTGACCAATGATCATGTAATTTCTGAGGGGACAAGTTATTCTGTTGTTCTTGATGATGGGACAAAATTGAATGCAAAGCTCATTGGGAAAGACCCCAAAACCGACCTTGCCGTACTAAAAGTGAATGATAACAGGAAATTTTCCTATGTTGATTTTGGAGATGATTCAAAGCTTCGTGTTGGAGATTGGGTTGTTGCCATTGGAAATCCATTTGACCTTGGTGGGACTGTAACAGCAGGGATTGTTTCAGCGCGCGGACGTGATATTGGCACGGGTGTCTATGATGATTTTATTCAGATTGATGCCGCTGTTAATAGAGGAAACTCTGGTGGACCAACTTTTGATCTTAATGGAAAAGTTGTTGGGGTTAATACAGCAATTTTTTCTCCTTCTGGAGGAAACGTTGGGATAGCTTTTGCTATTCCGGCAACGACTGTCAAACAGGTTGTACAGCAACTTATCGAAAAAGGTTCAGTTCAGCGTGGTTGGTTAGGCGTTCAGATTCAGCCGGTAACAAAGGAGATTTCTGATTCAATAGGTCTAAAAGAAGCAAAGGGCGCTTTGGTTACTGATCCGTTAAAGGGACCAGCAGAAAAGGCTGGTATTAAGGCTGGTGATGTCATTATTTCAGTGAATAATGAAAAGGTTGCCGATGCGCGTGAGTTAGCGAGACGTATTGCAAATATTAAACCAGGAGAAACGGTTGATATAGGGATTTGGAGATCAGGTAAAGAGAAGAATATCAAAGTCAAACTTGCTTCAATGTCTGAAGATGAAAGTAAAGAAGAGGGTTCAAAATATTCAAGTGGACGCGGTGATTTAGATGACACATTGGAAGATTATGGTTTGATTGTTATTCCTTCTGATGATGGTGTAGGGTTGGTTGTAACCGATGTAGATTCCGATTCAGATGCAGCAGATAAAGGGATACGCCCTGGTGATATCATTGTGACAGTGAATAATAAACCGGTTAAACGAGTCTCTGATATTATTAGCACAATCGAAAATGCTCAGCAGTTAGGACGAAAAGCTATACTCTTACAAGTGCGAACAAATGATCAAAATCGTTTTGTTGCTCTTCCAATTTTCAAAAAATAAAGCTTTGGTTTTAGGACAAATGTTTATTAAAATTTGTCCTAAAACACACTAAAATAATGGAGATGCGTTTTATGAAGATACTCGTTATTGAAGATGATCATGAGACGGGGCGTTATCTCGAAAAAGCTTTTTTGGAAGTAGGGCATTCTGTTGATGTTGCTTATGATGGAGATACGGGATATACTCTAGCGACCACGGAAAATTATGACGTTATGGTTATTGATCGAATGCTTTTGCATCGCGATGGTCTTTCTATTATTGCTGAATTGCGTGCTAAAGGCAATGAAACACCGGTTCTTATCCTGTCGGCATTAGGGCAAGTTAATGATCGTGTCACGGGGTTGCGTGCAGGGGGAGATGACTATTTGACAAAGCCTTATGCTTTTTCTGAACTTCTTGCGCGTGTTGAAGTGTTACAACGGCGGAAGAATCCTAAAGAAGCAGAAACTGTTTATTGCGTAAGTAATCTCGAGCTTGATCGGTTGGCACATACAGTAAAACGGGGAGATAGAAACATTCTATTGCAACCGCGAGAGTTTCGTTTACTTGAATATTTAATGCGATATGCGGGGCAAGTTGTTACACGCACTATGCTTTTGGAAAATGTTTGGGATTACCATTTTGATCCACAAACAAATGTTATTGATGTTCATATATCCCGTTTGAGAGCCAAAATTGAAAAAGATTTTGATGTTCCACTTCTCCATACTGTACGTGGAGCTGGATATATGCTGAAAGCGCCAGATAATAAAGCATGAATCGTTTGATTAATATAATGCGCACGACAGCGTTAAGGCTTTCAGCACTTTATATTTTATTGTTTGGATTGGTGGCAACAGGGCTTTCTATTTATATGACAGCATTTTCTGTTTCATTGTTAACAAAGCAAACTGAAAAGGCTTTACATGAAGAATTAAAGTATATTGAAAATGCTTATAATTATGGGGGGTTATCTTTATTAATGCGCACTATTAATTATCGTTCAAGACAACCAGGTGCATTTCTTTATCTTGTCACGGATCCTATGGGGCGTATTTTAGCAGGAAATGTTGCACGTATTGAATTAGGCCTTTTGAATCAGAGCGGTTTTATTTCTACCTCTTTTTTGTATTCCCGTTTTGGAGAACCTGGCAAAACAAGTGAACATCGCGCTTTGGCAGTTGTTGTTGATTTGCCTAATGCTATGAAGATTCTTATCGGACGCGATTTGGATGAGCCAGAACGTTTTGCGGCGGTTATTCATAAAGCTGTAATCATTGCACTTGCTGCAATGGTTGGGGGGGCTTTACTCATATGGTTTTTTGTTGGCAGGAGGGCTTTACAAAGGATTGATCACGTAACGGCTGCATCACAGCGTTTGATGGATGGTGATTTCAGTGGGCGTTTACCTGTTTCTGGGGTAGGGGATGAGTTTGATCGACTGTCAACTAATCTTAATGTTATGTTAGATCGCATTGAAGAGTTAAATATTGGTTTGCGTCAAGTATCAGATAATATTGCTCATGATCTAAAAACACCGTTAACACGCCTTAGAAATCGCGCTGAAGAAGCGCTTTCGGGAAATAAAACAAAGCTTGAATATCGTCAGGTACTTGATAGTGTTATTGCTGAATCAGATCAACTTATTCGTACATTTAATGCAATTTTAATGATTTCACGCATTGAAGCGAGCAGTGCAATTGAGCATCTTGAGATGATGAATATGAAATTGATCCTTGAAGATGCTATTGAACTTTACGAACCTTTTGCTGAAGAGTCAGGTGTTTTACTTCAGTTGGGGGATATATTTGATAAAGAGCTTAAGTTGAATCGTGAGCTTGTTGCGCAATCAATTTTTAATCTTATAGATAATGCCATTAAATATGCGCCTAAAGGTGGAAGGAAAGCAAAAGTTTGCTTATCAATGGAATATCGTGATGAACATTTATTAGTTGTTGTGAGCGACAATGGACCAGGAATAGCAGAGGATAAACGTGAAAAAGTAACAGAACGATTTGTTCGTCTTGAAGAAAGTCGTACACAAGCTGGTTTTGGGATTGGTTTAAGTATAGCAAAAGCAGTTATGAAGCTTCATGGCGGTGAATTGTTACTTGAAAATGCAAATCCAGGGCTTAGGGCTGTTTTGTTATTTCCTTAAAGATATTTTTCTTCATTTTTCTCTTTTTATACGTAACAACTATTTTAAAAGTATAATGCAATAGAAAGGAAAGCAAAATGCTTTTCAAGGGAGCGCAGACGAAACAAGCTTTTTTAAAAACACAGCTTCTCCCTTTATGTCCTCTCGATAAAAGTGGTTCCCAATGGTTAAAAGACATGGAAGAACAAGCAAGGAAAGAAGGTTTAGAACCGCTTGTTTCCATCATTTCAGAGCATGGAACACAGATTGATTTTATCAGTGCGGTTATGACCTTATCTCCTTTTTTGCGTGAGGTTTTAATTGCCAATCCATCATATCTTAGTGCTTTATTAAACGTTGATATAGAAACAAGACTGAGCGAAATTATAGATGATATTACAGTTATTGATCAGGATGAAACTATAAATGAAACTTCATTAATGGCTGCTTTAAGGCGCAAAAAACGAGAAGCGCATATTCTCATTGCTTTAGCTGATTTGGGTGGTATTTTTACTTACGAAGTTTCATGTGCTTGGTTGACACGTTTGGGTGAAGCAGCATTAGGTGTAGCATTGCGTTTTCTCTTAAGAGAAGCACATGATCATGGTAAGATTAATTTGCTAAGCCGCGAAAATCCAGAAAAAGACTGTGGTTTAATTATTTTAGGGATGGGAAAATTAGGAGCAGGGGAACTTAATTATTCTTCTGATATTGATCTTATTGTTTTTATTGATGAAACATCATCTCATATTGGTAATCTTTCTGAAAGTGTCGACATATTTTCTAAAATGGTACGTCGATTAATCCGTATCATTCAAGAACGTACTGCGGAAGGGTATGTTTTTCGTCTTGATTTTCGGCTTCGTCCAGATCCAGGATCAACACCTTTAGCCTTACCAGTAAGGACTGCATTGCGTTATTACGAAGGGCGTGGACAAAATTGGGAACGCGCAGCTATGATTAAAGCACGTCCAGTCGCTGGCGATAAGAGGGCGGGGTTTAACTTTCTCAAAGAGCTTTTTCCCTATGTGTGGCGGAAATATTTAGATTATGCTGCTATTGCTGATATTCATTCGATCAAACGTCAAATTCATGCGCATAAAAGTTATGGTCAAATTGCAGCTTATGGCCATAATATAAAGTTAGGTCGTGGGGGTATTCGTGAGATTGAGTTTTTTGTTCAGACACAACAACTCATTGCTGGTGGGCGTTTTCCTCAATTGCGTGGACGTCAGACGGTTGCGATGTTGGCAGAACTTCATGCGCTTGGTTGGATTAGTGAGAAAACGAGAGATAGTCTTATAAAAAGTTATGCTTTTCTGCGAAATGTGGAACATCGTATTCAGATGCTTGCAGATGAACAAACGCATCTTCTCCCAAATGATATTACTCAATTCACGAGTGTTGCCTATTTAATGGGCTATCACGATAGGAGCAGTTTTATTGACGATTTATTAAAAACACTTCATGTTGTTGAAAAGCATTATGCAGCACTGTTTGAGAATGAGCAAGAACTTGGTTTAGAAATTGGTAATTTAGTTTTTACAGGTGAAGAAGATGATCCAGAGACATTAATAACGTTAAGCCGTTTAGGCTTTGAAAGAGCAAGTGATATTTGTCGTATTATGCGCACCCTTCACTGTGGTCGTTATAAAGCAACGCAATCAGCCGAAGCACGCGAGAGATTAACGGAATTAACACCTGCTCTTTTGAAAGCTTTTGGCGCGACAAAGCGAGCTGATGAGGCGATGTTGCGTTTTGATAGTTTTTTACAGGGCTTACCCTCAGGAATTCAACTTTTTAGTCTTTTGCAATCTAATCCCTCTCTTTTGGATATGCTTGTCCTTATTATGGGTGCAGCTCCACGTCTTGCAGAAATTATTACACGCAGATCTCATGTTTTTGATGGAATGTTAGACCCAAATATTCTTTCAGAATTACCCACAAAAACGTATTTAGAAAAACGGCTTGAATATTTTCTTGAAAATGTTCTTTCTTATGAGAAAATTCTCGACCATTTAAGGATTTTTGCAGATGAACAACGTTTTTTGATTGGTATTCGAATTTTGAATGGTACAATTACAGGAGAAAGAGCGGGTTTTGCTTTTACTGCTCTTGCTGATCTTATGATTACAAAAACATTTGCTGCCGTTCAAGAGGAGTTTTCTTGTCTTCATGGTCGTATTAAAGGGGGGCGTGTTGGCATATTGGGTATGGGGAAGCTTGGAAGTCGCGAATTAACAGCGGGCTCTGATGTTGACCTTATTTTGCTTTATGAACACGATGAGGATGCAGAAATATCTGATGGAGAAAAGCCTCTTTATATTTCTCAATATTATACCCGTTTAGCACAGCGCCTTATTTCTGCTTTATCTACTCTTACAAGCCAAGGTGTTCTTTATGCCGTTGATTTAAGGTTACGGCCTTTAGGCAATAAAGGACCTGTTGCTGTTTCTTTTCCATTTTTTAAAAAATATTATCGCCAAGAAGCATGGATATGGGAACATCTTGCTTTAACAAGAGCTCGAGGCATTGCAGGAGATCCTGATTTTTTACAAAGGCTAGAAAATGAAGTGTGCGCAATTATTGCTATTCCTCGTAATAAGGAGGAAGTTGCAAAAGAAGTATGCGAAATGCGTTCTTTAATTGCAAAAGAAAAGCCGCCCAAAAATCAGTGGGATTTTAAAACGATGTCTGGTGGCATTATGGATTTGGAGTTTATCGCTCAATTTGCTCTTATTACACATGTCATTGAGTTTCACATTGGAGAGACGACAGCAGATATTTTAGATAATTTACCAAATAGTTTTCTTAATCAGTCATGTGTTGCTGATTTACATTATGCCTATGGTCTCTATACAAACTTGAGTCAAATTATACGGCTTTGCTTAAATGATTCTTTTGATCCCAATGATATGCCAGCTGGATTAAGTGATCTTTTGTTAAAGAGTGTTGGGGAACCTGATTTGCTTCGTGTTGAAAAATTAATTGCAGAAACTGGGCAATTAGTCTGTTCAGTTTTTACGAAAGTCATGAAACATTAAATGTATTTTATAATGCTTTTATGAAATTATTGAATGCGATTATTAGATAAAATCATAAAAAGATATTATAGAAGCTTAAAAATTATTAATTCCATTTTTATATTAATTTTGAGATTTTATGTCATTATAGGTTTGAGAGATCTAGAGAGTAAAAACCATTCTCTACTTATTTCCTCAAGTGTCATGAAAGAGTTTCTCTATCAAAAAAAATCATTCTAGGTGTTATTCTTTATACAAAAAGAAATAAGGACTAAATTTTAGCGAATGATGTTTCTCATGTATATGATAAAAGAATATGAAGAAGTTATAAAACAGTAGTATTATATTAGATATATTTATCAAGTTAGAGATATTAAACACAATAATATATTCGATAATGTTTTTATCATATTAGATTTATATAAAATATTATAGAGGTAGTGGATATATTATTTATTATTATACAAATATATTGAAGTAAATATGATAAAAAGTTTTATTGATTATATATCTCATTTTTTTTAAAATTGATATTGGAGTTGTTTATATTATTATGGATAATAATGAAAAATATCCATCTATGAAAGCTATTATAGAGTAATAATTTAAGAAAATTATAAATAATTTTTTTAAAGTATTTATAATAATTATTTATTAAAAAATAATTTTATTTTTAAATAGGAGTTTAAATTTTTTAACTGTGTCATTTTTGCTATAGATTTTTTGCAAAAAATGTGAAACGATTTACTATTATTTATGTATCACATTAGCTTTTAGGGGAGCAATTATGATTACAAAGTATTTAATCTCAACATCTATATTTTCTTTAATTTCAATTTCTATCGTACAGGCGGCAGATAGCGTTATTCCTGAACAGCCTGTTCCTGTTATTGTAGCGCCTTCTTTTTCTTGGACAGGATTTTATCTTGGAGGGCAGATTGGAAACTTTTCAGGCAAAACGACTGCAAGTTATTTAAAAAAAGAGACAGGGATATGGAATCCAGTTGGAAAAGAGAATTTGCCTAAACTTTCTGGTTTTATCGGGGGCGTTTATGCAGGTTCCAATATTGATATCGATAATGGTTTTATTATAGGTATTGATACGGATGTTATGTGGTCTAATAAAAAAAGTACGAAGGATATCCCTCTACCAAAAAATCAACCTGAAGAAACATCAAAATCTTTAGAAAGAATAGGTCACACAAGAGATTCTCATGAGGAGGAATCTCCAGCGTTGCCTATTGAGGCTATACAGCATACTTTAAAACAAAAATGGTCTGGTGCTACGCGAGTGAAAGTTGGTTTTGCACTTGAACGTATGATGCCTTATGTTTCTGGAGGGATTGCTTATACGCAACTTCAGAATATTTTTGCGACAGTAGCTGATAGCAAAAATGAGGAAGTTGATTTTTCTGATTGGTTCCATGATGAAAAAAAGACTATGATTGGCTATACCCTTGGAGGTGGTGTTGATTTTGCAATGACTGATAACATTATTGTGCGTGCAGAATATCGTTACTCAGATTTTGGCAAAAAGAAGTTTGTACATGATAGATTTGAAATGGGCTACAAGACGAATGATTTCCGCGTAGGTGTAGCTTATAAATTTTAATTTTTTGCAGAATTAAACACTTAAAAAGTCTCATTTTCGAATGAGGCTTTTATTTTTCAGATATGTTCTAGTAAATATCCTTTACTCAAAAGAGCTACTATTTTATTCGAACAATACTTTGATTTGTAAATATAAACTACTTTTTGTCATGTTGAGTGAGAGACCCAAGTGTCATAAGATTTTCTCATTTTAAACCTATACCATATTGAACCAACCAAAACCATGTCTTTTGCACGTCAAAAAGAGGGGGAGTCGTGAGATAAAAACATTAAAGAAAGAATAAAAATGCTTCTTATGAACCATCTTAAGTGCTAAAGGCTGTCGCTACATTAGGGGGGGCAAAGTATGAGATTTGATACTAGCTTGCTTTTCCATAAACGTGAAGATGGTGTTGCTAAATGGACTTAACATTACATCATTCATAGGTGCCGTCGGGAAATGGGTTTGGGTGCTTTAAAAGATGCTTTTTTAAACCAACATGTGAATTGGCAAGCTAATGGCATTTTATTTTATTTTATTTGAAAGATCTCTCATACAATCAACTTTTCTGTTTTGCGGTATCGTAAAATATTTTATTTAATAACAAAAAGCTCGCAAAAAAATTCTAAAGAACGTAAAATTACATCCGCAATGTAACTCAATAATAAAATAATTATAAAGAGTATTATAAAGTGATTTATAGGAAAAAATAGATAGAAAATTAGGAATTTATTGAAACATAAAAAATATTATTACCTATGTCTGTTATCGAAATATAATCTATTATTTTTCCTAATTTTTTAATGTACGATAATAAATTTCGAGTGAAATAGTAATGGATCATTTCAAATCTATTTACGATAAATCAATCAACATCATTTGTTTATGAATCACAAGTAGGTTAGGTTATTTAAATTATATACTTTAGTTATTATTTGGCTTTTTATGGTATTGGTATTCAGGCATAGAAGCTGAATGCGTTTCTTTATTATTCTATTATGCTTTATGCTATAAAATATCATCACCTAAGGTGGTGGTATGAGGGTTTTATGTCTTAGATGCTTTTGGGGGATTGTGTGATGAAATTCAAAGTAGGGTTTGTTTGTAGAATTTTGTGAGGTAAATTACATGTGCGATGAGCAGGTGGAATTCGTTCGACAAGAATCCGGATTATTTATAGATCAGTTGTAGTAGAAATTTTCCTTCTTTAAGAAAGGAAGGCAACCGGTACGTTTGTAAAATAAATTACATAAGTAATTAGCATGTGGAGCTCTCTGAGAGAAATTGATCTATCGATAAAAAAGGTAAAACTTTGTCTTATTAAGAGAAGGAGGGAAATAAAATTATGATTTGCAAAGGAATATAAAGTAAAAATATTTTCGTTTTTGGTTGTTAGGGCAACTTTGGAAGCGTTTTTACAAAGCGTTTAAAGAGTAATTGTTTCGGTACATGCGATCTCGTTTTGGGGGTTAATAATGCTATAACGTTGCAACTGGCAGTGCCATTGATTTTGTAAGCGTTCAATGGAAAATAAGTTAAAGCCTGCGGGTGGTTTTTTATCACCAAAAGCTTGTGATGCGGAAGGGACACCAACAACAGGAATTTTTTTAATTGGTCCTTCGATGTAATTCAATGTGGGTAAATGAGTATGTCCGTGAAGAATAAGTTCGCAACCGTGATATTTGATAACGTCTAGAAAACGTTTTGTATCCCGTAGTTTTTTATGCCAAGATGTTGCTTTGGGAAAGGGGGGATGGTGAATCATGACGACACGAAAAAAGTTGTGTTGTGCTGCTTCCTTTAAAAAGAGCGGTAAAATTTGTGCTTGCATTTTACCAAAATAACCAGAAGCTTGAAAAAGTGGTGTCGCGATGGCTGAAGAAGTTGCTATGATGGCGACATCTTTGCGAATGCGCATATAAGGAAAAGGAAAGGCGCTTTTTTGAGGGATATCACCTGTGATCCAAGGTTTAAAGAGGGTACATGCTTTTGATAAAGCTCCGCGGACATAGGCATCATGATTTCCAAATGTCAAAGAAATATCTTGGGGTTGTCCTAAGTTAAGGAGCCAACGATACGCTTGTTCAAATTCCTTATCGAGAGCAAGATTGACAAGATCACCAGAGATCACAAGGTGATCAGGCTTTGTTTTTTTCAAGGCATCCATTAAAGTTTCTAAGACATTTGTTGCCATTTGCCTCTTACGTTTTTTTTGCCAATTCAGATAACCGCTAAGACGTTTTCCAGAAAGTTCGAAGAGGGAAGGTTGCGGAAGAGGTGAAAGATGTACATCCGATATATGGGCAAGATAAAACATAAAATCTCGTAGAGCATTAAAAGCGACTTAAAGAACAAACATAAGATAAGTTGGTACTTAAAGGCAAGAAAGATTATAAAATGAAAAATAGCTTGTTGAAAATATGAGAAAATTCTGTAAAGAATTGATGCTGTATTGATTTTTAAAATAAAAAAGACAGCATAATACGACATATCATTGTTGGTAACCGATATGTTTTTTGTATGATGGGATAAACTTTAAAATAGTGATCATAAAGTTTTAGGATTTTTAAACGGCTTTTATACAACCATACATGATCATAAAACATCTCATTATTAAGTGTGAAATACGAAAGAATGTATTGTATTTTAAATGATCAGGAATTTTCACGGTTTTGCACTGCTCTGTACTGCTTTTTAAGGGAAAAACATATTTCACGTAAAACAGAATGTTTCAAGTGGAAGGTTCCAAATAGAATATTATTGTGTTGTATATTCACACATTTGTTAAAAAACATTTCTCAATGTGCATGAGCTCAATTTTACGAAAGGTACTTGGGTGCTATAACGGAAAAGCCTCTGTAAAGTGTATAAGGCTTATTATACAACTACCATCTCTATAACTTCTACAAGCTGGAAACTAAAATCATCATATTATTTCTCCCAACTTGGTGAAAATTTTTGTTTTAAGAGGATTCATAAGAGGTATTTCACTCTCTTTTTCGATGGTTTTTGTCCATACAGCACTCCTTCTCATGATACGCAAGAGAATGATTTTTATTGATGTAATGGATATTTGAAATAAGAAAAATCCCCCTGTATTTGGCGTTATTACTCAATATAAAATACAAATTATAATTATCAATCAAACTGTTTTATAATTATAAAAGACACGTAAACACGTAAAAGGATAAACTCAATTTAAAAAAACTAATTATACTAAATTTCAGATTTTTTAACGACCTTCACGATACCACATGCTGCTCAACAGTAAAAGGCAGGCAAGCAGTGCAAAAAAGCCAGAAAATATCGAAAAATAAAAGGTATTGATTAAACGGGTTTCGGTCGCTTCTTTCAGAACAATTGAATGTGCTGGGGAAGAGGACGGATTTGTTTTTGATTGAATCAGCTTGAATGGAGGAAGATGAAAATTTTCTTTTCCCTCAGGGTGTAAACGTCCGATGTAGCCACCAGTGTGCTTAATAATGGGGGCTAGTTTTTCTTGTGTTGAAATCAAGTCAAACAACTCAAGATTATCGAGCATCCCTACAGAAGAAAGTATTGTTAAATCGCCATTTTTAATGGTAAAAACTCCTGTCTCATTAGTGGTCACAGTTGCAGTAAAAAGGCCTTCTTGTTCTTTGGTGAGAGTAATATTTTCTTTTTTTCCAGAGGGAAAGATTATTTCGACGGGCTCTGGACGCTCTTTGAGGGTTTGGCGGCGAATTGTTAAATGATGATTGCTGCTGGTCGCACTTAATTTTTCTTCTTCAAGTTCTGGTTCTTTCATAAGCCAATGGGCAATTCGTCGATAAAGAGCAGCATAAGGACCTCCGCCTTCGAAACCTCTAGCCCAAAGCCAACTTTCATCGGAAAGCAACATGCCTACACGCCCTTTATCAACATGGGAGAGAATTAAAAGTGGTTGTTCATTGGCTCCTTTCATGAGGGCGATTCCGTTGTTTATATTTTGAATAGCAATTTGTCGCAACCATTGTCCCCATTGAGAAGCGGGAAAGTTAAGTGTTGCTAGACCCCTTGTGACAGGATGGCGCTCACCTTCTTTGGTTAATGTGGGGCGAAAAGGTTTTTCAATAATAGTTCCATTGGGCAATGCCGGTAGAATGCTTATTAAAGGTGTTTTTGCAAGTGAGTTTTTTTGGGTAAATTCAGGTCCTGTTACCATCAACAATGCACCACCTTTTTGTACATATTGGGCGATATAATCATAATAGATTAAGGGTAGAACAGCAGAGTGCTGGTAGCCATCAAGGATGATGAGATCAAAGTTATTAATCTCTTCAACAAAGAGTTTTCTTGTGGGAAAGACCACTAAGGATAATTGGCTTAAGGGCGTATTATCTGCTTTGGTGGGGGGACGCAAAATAGTAAAGTGCACAAGATCAATATTGGAGTCACCTTTCAAAAGGTCACGCCATGTCCGTTCTCCATTATAAGGAGCACCTGAAATAAGAAGAACGCGTAAATTTTCTCTGATTCCTTCAATAATTGTTATAGCGCGGTTATTTTCAAAGCTTAGTTCACCTTTGTATGGATCAGTTATAACTTGGATAATATTTTTTTCAGCATGAGGAAGAGTAATTTCAGTTTGAAAAATCACGCCAGGAGTTACAGAATAATGGCCAATGTCTTGTCCATTGACGCTTAGTGTAATATTTGCTTTCTGTGGTATTGTTTTTTTGGCGGGGCCTTTATCTTCTACCAAAATGGAGAGCGTTTGTGGTTTGTTGACAAGGGCAAAGCGTGGAGGAGAAATAAACTTGATTTGGCGATCAAATTCATCTGAGTATCCTGTAATCAAAGCATTGAGAGGTGCTTCATGATGAAGATCTGATAGGTCAGGGATGTCATGCACTTGTCCATCAGTGATAAAAATGGTTCCTGCATAACGAGAGAGTGGTACATCAGATACTGCTTGTGTTAAAGTCTCAAACAAATTCGTTGAGGGCGCATACTGATTATCAGCAAGTTTTCCAGCTTCAATAAAACGTGGTTCAAATTGTGGATAATGCGCCAATACTTGAGTTAATTGCGCGCGCGCTTCATCACTGTCGTTTGTACGTGTTCCAAATGTTTGGCTTTTGCTGCGGTCAATAATAATTCCCACTGTGCTTTTCAGTGGTTCGCGCTGTTCTTTTATGATCATTGGATTAAGCAAAGCAAGGATGAGGGCGCTTAATGCCATCAGACGAAATATAGAACCTTGACGTTGCGTAACAAGACCAACAACGACAAAAAGAAAGGATATTCCGCTTAAGAGCAGAATCCAAAAGAGTGGTAAGAAAGGCTGAAAAGTGAAAAGTGGTATCATTGCCTTCTTTCTCTTTTAAAGCGTTCCAAGAGCGCAGGAACATGAACTTGGTCCGCTTTATAGTTTCCTGTAAGCACATAAAGAACAATATTTAAACCTGCGCGAAATGCCCATAGACGTTGCATTGGATCATTGGGAACAAGGGGATATTTCCATGTTCCTTTTTCATCGAGTGCCCAAGCACCGGCAAAGTTATTTGCGGTGATGAGAAGAGAACTTACGTTATCACCACTGGCAAGAGAATTTTTATTTTTTTTGTTTGTTGATGAGGATTCAACCCATAAAGGTGAACCACGGTAGAGACCAGGAAAATCTGGCATAATATAAAAGGAACGTGCAACAACGTGATCGGTTGATGCTGGCTCAATGGATGGAATATTTAATCCTTTTAAGATGGTTCGTAATCTTTGCGTTTCTGGAGTGGCATCTCCTTCAAGATTAAGGTTGCTCTTTATCTGATCGCGTGTGTCAAATAAAATTGTTCCCCCATGTTTCATAAAATTATTTATTTTTTCAAGGCTTTTGGGAGTTGGTATAGGACTCTCAATATCAATTGGCCAGTAAATAAGAGGGTAAAAGGAGAGTTCATCTTTATCGAGATCAAGTGCTGTAACAGAGCCAGGGGAGAGCATTGTGCGCTCTGCGATAAATTGGCTTAAGGCTTCTAGACCACTTTTACTCGTTGTATCAATTTCACGATTGTTGGTTATAACGTAGGCAAGATGTGTTGCGCCAGCGGCTTGTACACTATCATGATGATTTTCTGTCGTTTGTGCATGAAGAATTGGAGCATATGCAAACAAGGCAATAAGAATTATGAGAGGGAGGAAAAACATATTATGCCGTTTATTGAAAGAAAAAATACCTCCCATCCATAAAATGAGAAAATTATCAAAGGCGAATAATAAGATGGCTAATCCTAAAAGTGGACCGGTAAGATTTTTTTCTTTTGTATCGTAAGATAAAGGACTCTTGTTAAGAGAAGGTGGCAATGATGATTGTTTCACCAAGCGCGATGAATGAGTTAAGAGATTAAGCGCATAAAAATCGTTTTTGACACCATAAAGTCCTGGTGGAGTATGATAGGAAGGACGGGGTGGATTTTGAGCATCAAAGACCAGTGGAATAACATCAGAGGGCGGGACTTGTAATTGTCCGTCAGCTGCTATAGTTCGCCAAGGGCTTTGTACCACTGTTCTTTTTTCTCTATGTGTTGGGTTTGTATTTTCATAGGTGCTTAATGTGATTAGTTTTTGCAACATTTGTGCAAAAAAGCCAGAAAGAGGAAGATTAGACCATGTAGGATCAGGGGCAATATGAATAAGAATGAGGGTTCCTTTACCACGTTTTTCTGCTGTAACAAGAGGGGTTCCATCTGAAAGGCTAAGCCATGTTTTTTCAAAAAGATCTGGGGTTGGTTCTGCCAAGATTTGGCGAGAGACAGTAACATCTTCTGGAAAAGGAAGATCAAAGAAAAAGCTATTTTTTGCAAAAGGTGCAAGCTTTTGTGGTTTTGTCCAAGACATAATACTTCCAAGGGAACGTTGACCAGGACGCAACGGTATCGGAAGGAGGCTATCGTAATGTTCTACGCTACTGAGATTTTCTCCTGCAAAGCGAATGAGGGTTCCCCCTTTATTCACAAAATCAGAAAGTTTTTTTTCTGCATTTTCGGGCATGTTAACAATGTCGCCCATAATCAAAACAGATGGATTTTGTTTAAGCAAATGATCAATATCCGTTGAAAGCTCTCTTCCACCGGCTGTTATAAGCTGTGTATGACCTTGTAATGCTTTGATAATATAATAAAATGGAGCAAGTAAAGGCTGTGCCATTTCATTGGTATCTGGTGAGAGAAGAGCAACACGGCTTATCCTGCTATGGCTATCCACCAAGAAGGTTGCGGCAGCATGGTTTTGATTATTCATCTTTATCCAAGCGATATCATTGCGGATTTCAAGTGGGATATCAAAAGGAACAAGTGCTGTTGTTTCTCCTTCAGAGAAATTTTTCGTAAATTGACCGAGAAGATGATTATTTGAATCGTAGAGGCTGAGTGTAGCGGGAGTTTTGCCGTGTGTTATTGAGCGGATAATACGCGCGACCATGTTTCCATTGTTATTTTCTATAGATGTTATGCCGGTTAAATCGGAAATATCAGCCAAATACCATAAGAAGTTTCTAGGTTTTAATTTTTCAAGAAGAGCAAAAGCTTGCTCATCTTCATTTGTTTGTAATCCATCACTTAAATAAGCAATATCAAGAGGTTTTCCTTTGGTTATTTTGCTGAGTTTTTTGAAGGCATGCACACGGTTGATAGGCCAAGGATGCGGTTGCAAATGCATTAAATGCTGTTTTATAATCTTTGCTGCTTGAGGCTCTATATTGGAGATATCATTTTCAGCCGTTGCAACAAGATAAATATTTTTTTGCTGTTTTTCTGCTTGTGCAAGGAGCATTTCAGCGATAGAGATGCGTTTTTTCCATTCTTTTACAGATGCCCAACCATTATCAATGATGAGTGCAAGGGGTTGAGATCCAGAAAAGCTTAT
Organism: Bartonella sp. AP58NXGY; assembly: GCF_042195785.1. NCBI lineage: Bacteria > Pseudomonadati > Pseudomonadota > Alphaproteobacteria > Hyphomicrobiales > Bartonellaceae > Bartonella > Bartonella sp. AP58NXGY. The sequence continues at coordinate 115,417 of NZ_JBHIOY010000003.1, forward strand.
TGGTTTTTGATTCCAAGTGGGGTGGGCTAAAGCTATGATAACAAGTGCTGCTATGGTTAAACGCAACAAGAGCAACCACCAAGGTGTATGTTTTGCGGTTTCTTGTTGATGAGTTGGTTTGGGTAAGAGGCGTAAAGGAGGAAAAAGCTCTTTACGCGGAGATGGAGGGGTTATCCGCAATAGCCACCAAATAACAGGTAGGAACAAAAGCCCTAGTAATACAAAGGGAGCAGCAAAACTCAAAGTGCCCTCCTTTTTTGCAATGGAGAGTCGCCCATTATATTTGCAAGATGCAAAATGGTTTCTGTTAAAGGTTGATCTGTTGTATTGACGTGATAAGACCATCCTTGGCGTGCGCAAAAATTTACCAATTCTTGTCGCCGTGCTTGATACAGCTTACAATAGCTGTTACGAAGGTTTTCTGCTTTTGTGAAAACATGTTTTTCTTTTGTTTCAGGATCAAAAAATTCTGTACGACCTGCATAGGGAAAATTTTCTTCTGCGGGATCAGCAATCTCAATTAAATGAGCTGTCACCTTTTTTGTAGATAAAACGGTTAAATGTTGGATGATTTTTTCAGGATGGTCGAGAAAATCGCTTATTATAATAGCATGTGAAAAGCGTGTAATTGTTGAAAAGTCTGGAAATGAATTTTCATCTAAATGATTTTCTAAAGCGAAGGCTATTCGTTCTACGACATTGGATGTCATTGTGGGAGGCATTAAGTTGGGAATAGCGATGTGTTCGCCGCTGCGTGCAAGAAGTGATGCCAAGGCAAGGGTAAGAATGATGGCATGATTGCCTTTAGAGATTTTAGAAAAGCGTGAACAATAATGCATTGATGCGCTTTGATCAGGCCAAAGCCAAACGGTTTGTGTCATTTGCCATTCATGCTCACGTAGATACGTATTTTCATCCCGTGCTGAACGACGCCAGTCAATGCGGGTAATAGATTCTCCTTTAACATAGGGACGAAATTGCCAAAAATTTTCTCCATTACCACGTTTACGTTGTCCATGCCATCCGGTTATCAGTGTATTGGCGATATGACGTGCTTGTAGAAGGAGATAGGGCATTTTGCCAATATCCTTATGCATTTCAGCTGCCAACAACAATGGAGGCTTTTGTAAAACTTTTTTGCCAAGTGCCATTTAAAGAGCATCTTTCACAAGGTTATTGATAATATCTTTTATGGTTATATCTTCAGCATGTGCGGAGAAATTGAGCGCCATGCGGTGTTGTAATACGGGATAAGCCAATGCTTCAACATCGTCAAGTGAGGGAGCTAAGCGTCCATAATAAAGAGCACGAGCGCGAACACAAAGTGAAAGGGCTTGTGATGCTCGTGGACCAGGGCCCCAAGAAACATAAGTATTGGCAAGGCCATTGTCTTTATGAGGGCGCGCGGATCGGACAATTTTTAAAATAGCCTCGATAACATTTTCTGAAAGGGGCATTTTACGAACGATATTTTGAATTTTTTGCAATTTTTTGGCGGATAAAATTGGTTTTGCATTTGATTTTTTTTCTTTTGTTGTTTCTAAAATAATCCGCCGCTCTGTTGTAAGATCAGGATAGTCAATATCGATTTGCATTAAAAATCGATCCAATTGTGCTTCAGGAAGTGGATAGGTTCCTTCTTGTTCGAGAGGATTTTGCGTTGCAAGAACATGAAAAGGTTGTGGCAAATCATAACGGGTACCTGCAACGGTAACATGATATTCTTGCATAGCTTGTAAAAGAGCTGATTGTGTTCGTGGAGAGGCACGATTGATTTCATCGGCCATGAGAAGTTGCGTGAAAATAGGACCTTGAACGTAGCGAAAAGAACGTTTACCTTCTTTATCGGAATCCATAATTTCAGAACCAATAATGTCCGATGGCATTAAGTCAGGAGTAAATTGGATGCGTTTTTCATCAAGCCCTAAAACTGTTCCCAATGTTTCAACAAGACGTGTTTTAGCAAGTCCTGGAGCGCCGACAAGAAGAGCATGACCACCAGCAAAAATAGCAACTAAAGCATATTCAATCACATGACTTTGCCCAAAAATAACTTTGTCAATTTCTTGTTGCAGAATATCCAATTCTTTATGGGCTGTATCAATATCATCAATAATTACTTGGTCCTCATGATTGGTGTTAACCTTTTTCACAGAATTGGGTGACAGATCACGTTGACTCATATTTTTTCCTTAAGGTGTTTGTCGCAAAAATAGTAATTTTCTCTGCATGATAATGGATATCTTATTGTTTGTAACAGAAAATGAGAAGAAATGAAGTATCATATGCCGTTTTTTTTCATATTCATATAGAAGAGAAAAGTTTCTTTAGAAGAAGAGACGTGCTTTATAAGGGATGTCTTAAAAAATTTGTTTTATGAAGAGAATTTTTTAAAGCAATAAAGACAGATTTTTTGAAAGGTTAAAGGGTGAATATGAAGCAGGACTTCAAACAGGTTGCGTGGTTGCAACAAAGCGATATCCAAACGCTTCTTCGTGTTTTGTCTGTGGAGGGCGAAGAGGCGCGTATTGTAGGGGGAGCGGTACGTAATCAACTGCTAGGGCAACCTATTAGTGATATTGATATTGCCACAACCTGCTTGCCACAACAGATTATCACGCGTGTAGAAGAAGCAGGATTTAAAGCTATTCCTACGGGGATTGCTTTTGGTACAATAACAGTGGTTGCTCATTCATGTTCTTATGAGGTTACAACGCTTCGCTGCGATATTGAAACGGATGGTCGTCATGCAAAAGTGGCCTTTGGTCGTGATTGGAAAAAAGATGCTGAACGGCGGGATTTTACGATAAACGCACTTTATTGTGATGCTTATGGCAACCTTTATGATGATGTGGGAGGTTTGAGTGATATAGCTAGCCGAACAGTTCGTTTTATTGGGGTTGCAGAAGATCGCATTTGCGAAGATTATTTGCGTATTTTACGGTTTTTTCGCTTTTTTGCGTGGTATGGAGCGGGGCGCCCTGATGTGCAAGGATTGAAGGCATGTGTTCGTTTAAAACACGGTTTAAAAAAACTTTCCTCTGAGCGTGTTTGGGCAGAAATGAAAAAGCTTCTTACGGCGTTTGATCCAACGCGTGCTCTTTTATGGATGCGACAAAGCAGAATTTTGACACTCCTTTTTCCTGAAACAGAAAAATGGGGCATTGATGCAATTCACGCATTGGTGAAAACGGAACAGGCTCTTGGTTGGAAAGTTGATCCATTATTACGGCTAGAAAGCCTTCTTCCTCCTGACACCGTACGTCTTCATGAAATGGCACAGCGCTTGCGTTTTTCCCATAAGGAAACAACGCGATTAAAGGAATGGGCAGAATTAGAAATAATCAGCCAAAACTGTTCTGATCACTTTGTGCAAAAACTGATTTATTTTCATGGACGGCAGCCGGTTTTAGATCAATTATCGTTGTCTATTGCTGCATCACATGTCAATATTCTGGAAAAGAGTGACGCTTTGCAAAAAGCAGAGGATTATGTCAAGATTCATCAGCTTGCTCAAAAATGGCAGATTCCAACTTTTCCCATTAATGGGAATGATTTAATAAAGAAAGGTTTTACTAAAGGTGTACTTTTAGGAAAAAAGCTTAAAGAGTTAGAAATGATATGGATTGAAAGCGGATTTTTAATGGATCGTCATGCATTATTAGAAAAAATTGATTGATAATATTGCTGTTTATAGCTCCACTATTGTTTTTATTTTTTAAGTTAACAACATATTAATTTAAGAATATTCATCATTTTTCATGTGAAATAAAAGCTGCGAATATTGTAAGGTTATCTTATTTCAAACTTGTTCATATTACATCAATAAAAATTATTGCCTTACGTGTCACGAGGGGGAAGCCGTATGAGTAAAAACGCTTACAGGGAAGAAAAATTCCTTTTATAAACCATCTCAAATAAGGGATGTTGTAAAACTTTGAACTGATAAAGAGAATAATGAGAGCGGTTTTTCCCTTGTATGAGTATAAAGAGGGGAAATGCTCAATGGATTTTATATATGCACGATAGGGGTATTATATCATTCACAGGTGGTGGGGTACGATGGATGTGGTGGGTATTAAGAACTGTTTATTTTAATCGAGTGTATGAAGGAGCAACACAATGGCATTTTGTGCTTTGTGAGAGAAGTGACGGTATTAAAGCGTTTTTATTATTTTTGAGCAGTATTATTTTAGTTTATTTTATCAGAATTTGATGATTGGGAAATGACAGATGTTATAAGCTCTAAATATTATTTATGTGTCATATATTTTTCTTCCAGATAACTTATGGTTTTTTAGAGGCGTTCTATAATCTACTTTAAAAGTATAATTAAAAAGTATATTATTATAATTATTTACGATGTTTTATAAAAAATAATTTTTTACTTATTTAAAAAAATATAGTTCATTCATTTTTAGAATTCTATTCAACATTTTAATGGAATTGTTGTGTTCTTATAAATTACATTTTCTTTCATGATAACCAATTTGGCGCAATGCTTCTCCTGTTGTTATAGCCACGCTCATGGCGAGATTTAGAGAGCGTGCCTGTGGTTGCATGGGAATTTTTAATGTGTAATTGGCCGCTTCATGAACGTAATCGGGAACTCCAGCTGATTCACGACCAAAAAGTAAAACATCATTTTTCTGATAGCGTATCTGCGTATAGCATGTTTTTGCTTTTGTACTTAAAAGCAACAGACGGCGCTTAGAGTGTTTCATGGAGCTTATAAAATGTTGCCAATCAATGTGTCGTTCTAAGGACGCATATTCGAGATAATCCAGTCCTGCACGTTTGAGATTACGATCCGATAGATTAAAGCCTGCGGGTTCAATAATGTGCACATGTAAACCAAAGCAAGCGCTAAGACGTAAAATCGTTCCAGTATTACCTGCAATATCAGGTTGGAAAAGAGCTATATGAAGTGTCATGTTCTCTGTAATATGATTTTTCTTTTGACTTTGTAAAGAAGCACCACAATTTATTCGAAAAATATGCTTTGAGAAATACATGTTTTTTACGGTTAATTTTTATTCCCTTTAAATTTCAGGGAAAAGGTTATGTATACAGGTCTGTTTGGGATAAGAGAGAAGCTCCCTATTAGGGACTTCATTTTATTGAGCGATCCATGAAATGGATTGGCTCATGTTGAAAAGTAGGATATTTAATAAGATTAGATCATCCATTTTAATTAAAATCAACAAAATATGCTTTTTATGCAAAAACAGAAGCGAAAAAAATACTCATGTAACCAGTTGAAATTGAGGGAGGGAGAGATGCTGTAAATATGTTAAAGAAATAACCGATAAGCTCAACTTATTTACTGAGATATGGTCATAACAAGACTATGTTTCTTTCTTTAGGAGTGTTTATTTACATGCTATCTCTGATTTCACGGGCGGGGGAGTATTTTTGATTGATTAATATGAATAGATTTGAAATGAAAGAAACTCACAGTGTTTAGGGATTTCATTCACTCTGTAAAACGATGAATTATCATTATAAAACAGTTTTTTGTATAAACCATACAAATGGCAAGAGTTTTTTACGGGGACAATTTCATGGTTAAGGCAACTGAATGATCAGGCATTGTACAATGGGGGAGGGTATGTTAAAAAAATATTTTAGCAAAATGTCTCTTTAAGTTAAGGAAATGGGTAAGCAGACGAGACGGGATTTTCTGTTTTTGGTAACAGCTGTTGCAGGAGCAGTTGGAATGGGGGTGGTTGCGTGGCCTTTTGTCCGTCAGTTTCGTCCAGATGAAGCTGTTTTGGCATCTTCCTCTGTTGAGGTTGATCTTTCTGGTATTGAAGAGGGGATGTCGGTAACGGTAAAGTGGCGAGGACAGCCTGTTGTTATTCGAAATCGTACGGCAAAAGAAATTGCTGATGCGCGCGCTACTGAATTGAGACTTCTAAAAGATCGTCAAGCGCGCAATCCTAATCTTGAAGGTGAAAAGGAAGCAACAGATTTTGCGCGTTCAGCAGGTAAAGGACGTGAAAATTGGCTTATTGTTATTAATCTTTGTACGCATCTAGGCTGTGTAACACTTGGGAAATCTGGGAAATTTGGAGGGTGGTTGTGTCCATGTCATGGGTCTGTTTATGATACAGCTGGAAGAGTGCGGTCGGGTCCAGCTAACTATAATTTGGCTATTCCTCCTTACCAATTTCTTTCTGATACTTTGCTCAAAATAGGATAAGGTTATGACAAGGTTTTCTCCTTATTGTCCTAAAAATGCACTTGCCCGTTGGTTTGATAAGCGTTTTCCTCTTCCTCGTTTTTTTTATAATGCATTTGTGATTTTTCCTGTTCCGCGTAATCTTAATTACTTTTATACATTTGGCGGTATTTTGACCATTATGCTTGTGTCACAGCTTTTGACCGGTATTGTCTTAGCAATGCATTATGTTCCAGATATCCATTTGGCTTTTGAAACGGGAGAACGTTTTCGGCGTGAAGGGCAATTTGGTTGGCTTTTTCGTCCATGGCATTGTGTAGGCTCTTCATTTTTTTTTATTGCCGTTTATATCCATTTGGCGCGCGGACTTTATTATGGTTCTTATAAAAATATGCGAGAAATGGTATGGGTCACAGGTATTTTTATTTATATCATCATGATGGCAATAGCGTTTTTTGGTTATGTGCTTGTTTGGGGGATGATGTCTATTTCAGCTGCTTCAGTGATTGCAGGGCTTTTTAAAACGATTCCTTTAGTGGGGTCATGGTTGCATGAGACACTTCTTGGTGGTTATGTCGTAGGACAACCAACGTTGAATCGTTTTTATGTTTTCCATTATGTTTTATCATTTGTTTTGCTTCTTTTTGTGGGGCTTCATATTTGGGCAATTCATTGTGTTGGGCAAGGAAATCCAACGGGTCTTGCTATACAGTCAGATAAGGAAACGGTTCCATTTTCGCCTTATGCACTGATCAAAGATATTTTTGCCATTACTGTTTTTCTGATCTTTTTTGCTTGGTTTTTGTTTTATATGCCCGATTATATGGGGCAGGCTGAAAATTATAGTGTGGCAGATCCTTTAAAGGCACCTCTTCGTGTGGTTCCAGAATGGTATTTTTTGCCTTTTTATGCGATGCTTCGTGCTATAACTTTTGATATTGGTATTTTCTCTTCAAACTTTGTTGGCTTTGTTTTATTCGTCAGTTCGATTTGCATTTTAATTTTTGTGCCATGGTTAGACCGCTCTAAAATATGTTCAGCAAGATATCGACCTGTTTATAAAATTTTCTTTTGGGCGTTGGTTATTGATGTCGTTTTTCTTGGTTGGTTGGGGTCAAGAGAAATAAGTGACAAAATTCTTTTATGGACACAATTGGCTACGGTTTATTATTTTATATTCTTTTTGGTTATTTTGCCGATTTTGCCCACGTTTGAAAAAAATTATTCTCTTCCTTCTTCAATTATGCAAGATCTGAAACAGAAAAAAAATAGATTATGGTAAATATTTTTGTTGGATTGATTGTTATTATTACTATGAGCTTTTCTGTTCAGGGTTTAGCCAGTAATGCCTCTGATCAATCTGATCAAGAGGAGAAATTTAGTTCTTTTCCTTTACGGATTCCGAAAAAACAAGAATGGAGTTTTTCAGGGCCATTTGGGCTTTATGATAAGGCGCAATTAAGGCGTGGGTTACAGGTTTATAAACAAATTTGTTCCAGCTGCCATGGATTAAAATATGTGGCTTTTCGCAATTTAAAAGCTCTTGGGTATGATCAAGAACAGATTAAAGTTTTGGCGGGGCAGTATGAAGTGCGTGATGGTCCTAATCGAGAAGGAAAATTTTTTAAACGTGCTGGGGTTGCAACGGATTATTTTCCTTCTCCCTTTGCGTATGAAGAAGAAGCAAGACAGGTTTTGAATGGTGCTTATCCTCCAGATTTGTCATTGATGGCACGTGCACGTGGTGTATCTTTACCTTTTCCTGCTTTAATTACGGATGTTTTGACTCATTATGATACGGCTGGTCCAGATTATATTACAGCTCTTTTAACAGGATATCAGGAAGCGCCGAAGAAGGTAAAAGTTGCTGATGGTTATTGGTATAATCCTTATTTTATTGCCAGTAATTTTTTAACTATGGCACCTCCTTTGAGTGATGGTGTGGTTGCTTATGAAGATGGAACCCCAGAAACCATTGAACATTACGCCCGTGATGTTTCTGCTTTTTTGATGTGGGCTGCCGATCCTCATATGGAAATTCGTAAAAAAACCGGTTTTCGTGTTATTTTATTTTTAATCATTTTTGCAGGGCTTGTTTATATTTTAAAAGGTCGTATTTGGCGTAGTTTAGAAGAAGAGTTTGAGAAAGAAACAAAAGATGAAATAAAGTAAGAAGGATAAGGCGACTGGTTTTGAAAGAGTATAAAAAGCATAAGGAACAAATCTGTTTATAATGCATTGAGGTTTTATAAAGTAAAAGCAAAGTAAAAACGGAGATGTTAAAATGAAAAAAATTGCATGTACTACTCTTATGTCAATTTTGATGATTTCTAGTACTTATGCGCAGTCTTTTGAAGGACCTTCTAAACCTGAAATGATTTCTTCGACAGGTATTGTACAGGTAGGGATAGATAATTCTGTGCGTTATGTAACACCTTTAGCAACGGATTTTGTTGCTTCTAGCCTTATAGGTGCTAAGGTATATAATATAGAAGATGAAAATATTGGTGAAGTAAAAGATATTATTTTACGTGAAAATAATATTGCGGGATTTGTTGTTGCAGTTGGTGGTTTCCTTGGTATAGGGGAGAGTTATGTGGTCGTTTCTCCAGAAACAATCCAGATGACAAATGATTATGGTAAGTGGAAACTTATTACAAATGCGACAAAAGATTCTTTAAAGGACGCTCCAACATTTAAATACGAAGGGCGGTGGACGCGCTAATTTTATATTTCCATTCTTGAATGGATAAAACAGTTGCTGTCACAATAATGATAGCACCTGTTTTTTGTTCAGGAGACCTTTAGGAACTTTTGCGGTAAGCTCTCATGAACTTAATACAAAATTTTCAAGATAAACTATTAAGACAGAGTGAAGATTTAAGTATTGTGTTTAAATAACATGATATCGCCATCTTGCACAATGTATTCTTTTCCTTCATCGCGGGCTTTTCCTGCTTCTTTTGCACCGCTTTCTCCACCCAGAGCAATATAGTCATTGTAGCTGATGGTTTGTGCACGAATGAAGCCGCGCTCAAAATCTGAGTGAATAACGCCAGCTGCTTGGGGAGCTTTGGTACCACGCGCAATTGTCCATGCTCGCGTTTCCTTAGGTCCACAGGTGAAGTAAGTAATGAGATCAAGTAAATGATAACCAGCGCGAATAAGGCGATTTAAACTTGGTTCAAAGAGTCCTAGAGCATTGAGATATTCTGAGGCTTCAGCATCACTCAGTTGCGTGATTTCCGCTTCGATAGAAGCCGAAATGATAATGCTTTGCGCATTTTGCTCTGTTGCCATTTTTTCAACTGTTTGGGTAAAACTATTGCCATGAGCGGCGTCATTTTCGCTTACGTTGCAAACATAAAGTACAGGTTTGGAGGTTAAAAGATTTAAACTTTTAAGAATGTTCTGTTCATCAGAAGAGATATCTTTGAGTAATAAGCGGATAGGGTTTCCCTGTTGCAGTATGTTTAATGCTTTTTCCATAATGGGTAGAATTGTAAGGGCTTCTTTGTCTTTTCCAGTTGCCCGTTTACGGATTTGTACGATTCGTCTTTCAAGACTTTCAAGATCTGCAAGCATGAGTTCGGTTTCAACCGTTGTTGCATCACTAACAGGATCAATACGTCCTTCTACGTGGGTAATATCTTCGTTTTGAAAACAGCGTAAAACGTGGACAATGGCATCGACTTCACGGATATTGGCTAAAAATTTATTCCCTAAACCTTCGCCTTTTGAGGCTCCTCGTACCAACCCCGCAATATCAACGAAGTTAATGCGTGTAGGAATCGTTTCTTTTGAACCAGCAATTGATGCAATTTTTTCCATTCGTAAATCTGGAACAGCAACTTCACCGGTATTGGGTTCAATGGTACAAAAAGGATAATTGGCAGCCTGTGCAGTGGCTGTTTTTGTTAATGCATTAAAAAGAGTTGATTTCCCAACATTAGGTAATCCGACAATACCACATTTAAAGCCCATGAGAGTCTTTCTTTTCTATTGATTTTATGATCAAGATAAAGCTTCTTTTTTATAGCATATTTTCAGAAGAGTTATAGTCTTTGTATTGCAATAAATGAGAAAAAAGTCTACAATAACAGACAATCTACTTTTTTATCTTTTAAAATTCTTCTTATCTTAATTACTTTCTTAGTTTCAAGAATAAGAGAACTTCAAATTAGTGTTAATAGTGTGCTAAGTTTTTTGTGGTACGGAAATCTGCATAAGTAATTAATCGGAGAAAATAGAAGAGTGTTATCTCGTTGTACCTTTTTAATTTTAGCACTTTTAGCTTTGGCTGGGTGTGCTACACATCCGTCAGATATATCGTCGGTTCCTGTTCAACAAATTCGATACATTCCACCAGAGATACAGGCTTTGTACGGTCCTGTAACGAATGAGGCTTATTTGTTACCTGCTGTTGATCTTGCGACAATTGATCCAAAGTTTTGGCGACAAGAAGTGCTTTATTATACATCTTATCCTCCTGGAACATTGGTTATAGATACGGAAGAATGTTTTCTTTACCTTATTGGTGAAAATGGGAAAGCTTTACGTTATGGGATTGGAGTCGGTAAAGAAGGACTAGCATTTGAAGGTGAAGGGGTTGTACAGCGCAAGCGTCGGTGGCCTAATTGGGCTCCTACTGCAGCAATGATGGCTCGAGAGCCAGAACGTTATGGTCATTTAGGGAAAGGAATGCCTCCAGGCCCCGATAATCCATTGGGCGCACGGGCACTCTATCTTTTCAAAAATGGAAAAGATACACTTTTCCGTATTCATGGCTCACATGAATCTTGGTCAATTGGGCGTGCTATTTCAAGTGGGTGTATCCGTTTGCTCAATCAAGATATTATTGATCTTTATAATCGTGTTCCCGTTGGTTCGCGTGTTGTGGTGTTGCAAAACAATAGGAGTAACCCTACAGTTTACAGTCAGCAATTAAATGGCTACGATCCACTACAATCAACCATTCAGCCGGATGATTTTTAATTTGAGGGAGAAGATTGGAGAGGACCATTGAGTATTTTGGTTTGCTGTTCAATCTTCTCTTTCTTCAAAAAAGAGTATAGACCTCTTCTCTGTTTCAAAAGATATGTACAAATATCATTATTCTATTTTCTAGTTTTCATATTTTCCCAACAGATTTTGCCTTTGAGGAAATTCATAAGAGGCATTTTTCTTTCTTTTTTCAAAAGTTTTTATCCATATGTCTTCCAACTTGTGAGGTGTAAGCCAATGGTTTTTATTGTTTCATTATCAATAGATTTAAAATAAATCTTGTGATATTTGGCATTTCTATTCAAGAATATAAAACAATTAATTTTTATAAATCAATAAGTTATATGTAAAGATTCTATAGAGAAGGGTTGATTTTTTTGTTGATGAGAGAAATAAGCTGTTAGGGTTAGTTCTTATTTTTTATTGTTTGTGAAATTTCATTCATAAAGAGAGATTTGTCATCTTTTATGAGAAGAGAAGTATTTTTTGCAATTGCCTCTAAGAGAGGAGGAAGCCATTCTTGATCAGATTTGGTAAAATTTCCTAAAACATGCTGATGAACAAGTTCTTTGCTTCCAGGATGACCAATTCCTATGCGTATACGGCAATAATTAGTACCACAATGGGTATCAATGGATTTAATACCATTATGTCCATTATTTCCTCCACCAATTTTTACACGGACTTTTCCCGGAGGCAGGTCTAACTCATCATAAATGATGATCAAATTCTTCAAATCTAATTTATAAAATCGCAAAGCTTCACCGATCGCTTGACCAGAGCAATTCATAAAAGTTTGCGGTTTTATAAGAAAAATTTTCTCATTATCTATGAAACCATTGGAGATTTCTGCTTGAAACTTTTTCGACCATGGAGAAAAAGAAAAAGATTGGTAAATGGCATCAACAGCCATAAAACCGATATTATGGCGGTTATTTTGATATTGTAAACCAGGATTGCCAAGACCAGCAATAAGCCACATGTGTATCTTCAGTCAAAGTATGAGTAAAGGTAATGTCTCATAAATTAAGGCGGAAAAAATTTCCGCCTTTTGAGTTTTATGAAGTTTGCGTGTCTTCATCATCATTTTCTTGTTCAGAGGTTTCATCGCTGATATCCATGCCAGCAGGAGCTGCAATGGTTGCAATGGTAAAATCGCGATCTTGGATGATGGGAGTCACATCTTTGGGCAGTTGCACTGCTGAAATGTGAATAGAATCACCGATAGAGTAGCTGGAGAGATCAATTTCAATAGCTTCAGGAATAGCACTTGCTGGAGCTGTACATTCAATTTCGTGCCGAACAATATTGAGGACACCACCCTTTTTAAGTCCAGGTGCTGTATCTTCATTGAGGAAGTGGACAGGAATATTCACTTCTACAACGGATTTTGCTGAAATGCGCAAAAAGTCTACATGGAGGGGAAAGTCACGCACGGGATCTAATTGATAATCTTTTGGCAAAACCATAATTTTTTGCTTGTCAAGAATAATCGTTGCAATGGTGGTGCGAAAGCCACCAGCATGAATTTTGTAGAAAATTTCTTTATAGGGAACTGTTATTGCCAAAGGTGGTTGTTTTTCACCATAAATGACAGCAGGAATAAGACCGTTGCGGCGAAGTTCACGGGAGGACCCCTTACCAACCCGCTCGCGTTTTTCGGCCTTAAGAGTGTAGCTTTTGCTCATAATTTAAGTCCTTTTTACATGATTGGAGATCCTTCAAAAACAATAATAGTTTTTGCATGGATATGAAGATATGCGCTGATAAGCAGCGATTGCTCCATTCTGCGTTGCCTCCAAGGGTGTCTACGCAGAAGTTTGTTCTATAATTCAAACTATTCATAGATGCAAGAGTTGTGGGAAAAATCGATGATTTCTATCGTTAAAAAAGAGGAAATGTTACACATTATGGTACGGGATGGAGAATCAACCAATATGCGCTGATATGTTCAAAATCAAACACTGGAGATGTTATGAAGGTTGAGATTGCCTTGGGTGAGATATCAGAGAGTCGTGCTTTGCATAAATCGATGCCAGCACTTCTTGACTTGGAAGAATTATTGGCGACACGTCTTCTTGTACAAGGTAATTCCGGTTCAGGAAAATCACATCTTTTACGCCGTCTTTTGGAGCAAAGTGCTAAGTGGGTGCAGCATTGTGTAATTGATCCAGAAGGCGATTTTGTAACTTTGGCAGATAAATTTGGTCATGTTATTGTAGAGGCTCAACGTAGTGAATTAGAATTGACTCGTATTGCCCATCGCATTCGACAACATCGGGTTTCGGTAGTATTTAATCTTGAAGGTTTGGATACTGAACAACAGATGCGTGCTGTGGGTGCTTTCCTTGGGGCACTGTTTGATGTGGAACGTGATTATTGGTATCCTATGCTTGTCGTTGTTGATGAAGCACAATTGTTTGCTCCAACTGCCGCAGGAGAAGTTTCGGATGAAGCACGTAAAATTTCACTGAGTGCTATGACTAATCTTATGTGTCGGGGGCGCAAACGTGGTCTTGCTGGTGTTATTGCGACACAACGTTTGGCTAAGTTGGCCAAAAATGTTGCTGCTGAAGCTTCAAACTTTTTAATAGGGCGGACTTTTTTAGATATTGATATGGTGCGTGCTGCTGATCTCTTGGGAATGGAGCGTCGCCAAGCGGAAATGTTTAGAGATCTTGAGCGGGGAAATTTTATCGCTTTAGGCCCTGCTTTATCACGACGTCCCTTACCAATCATTATCGGTTCTGTTGAAACTTTGGCACGCTCTTCTAGTCCTAAATTAATGCCACTTCCAACAGAGCGGGATGATGTGCAAGAGCTCGTTTTTACTGCTTCACCAGAGGAAATTTTAACGCCATTTAAACAAACACGAGAGCCGATGAGGGAAAAGTCAATGCACGAGATGTTAGAGGAGGTCGTGCATAAAAAACAAGAGTTGTTGGAAGAAAACCTGAGTTTATTTCCTGAACTTTCTGATGTTGAGCGTGACGGCCAAGCAGAACATATTATTCGGGAAATTCTTGAGGATTCTGAGGCTTTTTATCGTTCAACAGCGGTGCTTTATCAAGATTTTTCAGTTCGTTGCCGTATCCATGGGATGTCAAAGGTTCCTTTTAATCTTTCACAATTTCGGCGTAAATTGGCTATTGCTCAGGCTTTTGTTGATGAACAAACGGCTGTCAGTGAACATTGGAAACATATTTTGCAGATATCAGAAAGTTTGGAAGAAGATGTTCAAGGAGTCTTCTTGAACGTGGCACAGTCCGCATTAGGGGGAAAACCATGTCCATCTGATGCATTTTTAGCACGTCTTTATGGGACTCATTCTTTAAGCCGTGCACGCCGACTTTTAACCTACTTTGAAGAGCGTGGACTTATTGTTATTCACACGCATTTTAGTGGTCAACGTATTGTTGCATTTCCTGATCTTGGTGTTGAAACAGCGCCGGGAGACCCCAAGGAACCACTTTAACCAAATAAGCTGGAAACCGATTGTTCTGCTGCTGTCCTTGCTATTGCTTCTCCCATAAGGTCGGCAATGGGCAAAACACGAATATTATGGGTTTTCTCAATAGCTTGTGTTGGCATAATTGAATCTGTAATAACCAATTCTTTCATCTCTGAATTGGCAATTCGCTCGATTGCATTACCAGAAAGAACACCGTGCGTGATATAAGCTGTGACACTATTGGCACCATGTTTAAGCAGAGCACTTGCTGCATTGCATAAAGTTCCACCTGAATCAACAATATCATCAAGCAAAAGGCAATCTTTTCCCGATACATCTCCAATGATATTCATAACTTCTGATTCACCGGGGCTTTCGCGACGTTTATCCACAATAGCGAGCAAACTGTTCAAGCGCTTGGCGAGTGCGCGCGCGCGCACCACACCACCCACATCAGGTGAAACAACGATAACATTTTCAAGAGAATAATGCACTTTGACATCGCGAGAAATGACAGGAACAGCATAGAGATTATCTGTAGGGATATCAAAAAAACCTTGAATTTGTCCTGCATGAAGGTCCAATGTTAAAACACGATGGGCCCCTGCTTCAGTAATGAGGTTGGCAACAAGTTTTGCAGAAATAGGAGTTCGTGGTCCTGGTTTTCTATCTTGGCGTGCATAGCCAAAATAGGGGATAACAGCTGTAATACGACGCGCAGAAGAACGACGAAGGGCATCAATCATGATGAGTAATTCCATCAAATGATCATTTGCGGGATAGGATGTAGATTGCAAAACAAAAACATCTTGTCCACGTACATTTTCATGCAGTTCTACGAAAATTTCTTGATCAGCAAAGCGCTTTACAGTTGCTTTGCCTAAGGGGATGTTCAAATAATTTGCAACATCTTCAGCTAGGCGTGGATTAGAATTTCCGCAGAAAAGTTTCATAGTAGAACCTCTGAATCATCATGGTAGGAATGCGACACGGTTTTTAATTTCTTTTTATTAAATTGCAAGAAAACAATTACAAAACCATTACAATTTTATTGATTATTATTAAAGAGCTATGCAGTATGTTTTCTCTTTTTCCAAAAGTTTGTTACTTTTAGAGCAAAGTTTTTTCTCCATGCGGCAAAGAAAAACATATTGATTAAGCTTTTTGGTTATTACTTTATAAAAATACTTTCAATATGGGGAATGTTTCATATTTAAGATGAATGAAGGGGAGTAATAAAAAGAAGTATTATCTTGCCTTCAATCATTATAACCAAACATTGAAAATGATCATAGCGAAGGCTATCATATTTTATGGGCTGGTAGATAATTTCGTGAGAAAAGCAAAGTACAATGGGGTTTATTTTTCCATTTGGGTAAAAAGTTTAGTTTTGCAGTTTTGGTATTGTTCTCAAGCATAAAAGGGGCTCATCTTTTATTTTTCAGCATAATAGCAGAAATTTGCCGTCCGTAATCGGGTTCGTTGCGGTGTATTGCACGGCGATAGGAGAAAAAACGCTGTTCATCTTGATAGGTACAAAGCTCTACACAAGAAGCATTAACACCTGCTTCTTTGAGTTGATTTATAATAAATGCCCATAGATTAAAGCGAAAATGATTGACTTTTTCTGTTTTTAAAAAATATTTTTGAAATTTGCTATGGCACTCCATAAATTGGTTATAAAATTCACTTGTTACTTCGTAGTGGCATGGACCAATACAAGGTCCAAGAACTGCTGTTATTGATTGTCTTTTAGCTCCGTGCTTTTCCATAACAGCAATTGTTTTCTCGATAATTCCATTTAAGCTTCCTCGCCAGCCAGCATGAGTTGCAGCGATGACACCGGCTTGTGGATCAGCAAACAGAATAGGTCCACAATCTGCTGTAAGAACCCCAATAACGAGTCCTGGTGTGGTCGTAACAAGAGCATCAGCTTTAGGAGGTTCACCGATAATTGCTTGATGAGCTACAACAACGTTACAGGAGTGTATTTGATTGACCGTGACTAAATTTTGTACCTCAATAGAAAAATAGTCGGCAATCAAAAGACGATTCTGTACGATATGTTCAGGTTGATCATTTGAACTTTTCCCGACATTAAGGCTATGATAAAGATTTTTTGAAACACCACTTTGTCGTGTAAAAAATCCATGTTTTATCCCATGGGTGTGTAAAGTAGAAAGGTTTTTTGCGAGGATAGGATGAGGGGTAGGTTTCATAAAAGTTCCTTATGGGGATTATTTGAAGTGAGGGTGGAGATGCTCATATTTGTCAATGAATATTTCAGATAATGATGTGCTTATTGACAAAAGCGCCGATCATTAAAATTGAGGAGGTATGGGGATATTTTTATCACTGAAATATAAAACTTTAAATAATTTTCCCATTTGATCTGGACCAGCGAGCCGTTCAATGTCTTGGCGGATTTTGTCTTGCAAAGGAGCGCTTTTTCCCGTTCCAAGCTGTTTTGCACGCTCCAGTAGCCCCATTTTAAAAAGAAAATCTCCTTGCTCGAAGATTTCAGCAAAACAGCCCTGTTTAAGAGCGATGTTTTTTAAAAAAGAAAAATCAACATGGGATGTTAAATCATGTTGACCAGGGGCATCAAAAACATCACGAAATCTATGTTTTGAGAGTGCTTGCAAGGTATCGCCAAAGGCAAGCTCACAAGCACCATAGTCAATAAGTAAAGCAGAACCTGTCACTTGCACTAAATGGTGGCTGATTTGTTGCATGAATTGATGCCGTAAGGGCGCATGTTCAAAAATTGTTCCGTCAGGCACTTTAGAACAATAGGTTTGTAGACAAGAAGAGGGAAGTTTATGCGGAGCAGCAATAAAGATGAAATCTCCATTTTGATTGACTGTAATGCGGCGCTCTTTCCATTCTCCATTGACTTTAATATATTGGTTGATAGGGAGTGTATCGAGAAATTCATTAGCAATGAGGAAGAGAGGTTTTGGAGGAATTTGATTAAAATTTTCAATGCTATGGATTTGTTTTTGATAAGAGAAAAGACGTTTTTTTTGTTCTTTTGCGAGTTTTTGGCTTATTTCGATCAGAAAAATTTCAGCAGCATTAAATGCCGTTTGAGAGAGCTTTTGGATGGTTCGTAAAATGTCATCCATCAAAGTTCCTCGTCCTGGACCTATCTCAGCGAGGATAAAAGGATGAGGACACCCTTGAGCTTTCCAGCTTGCAAGAGTCCAAATGCCAATCATCTCTCCAAATAATTGGCTTATTTCAGGTGCTGTAATGAAATCACCAGCATGTCCAAAAGGGGTTTGTGTGTGATAATAACCAAATTGGGGATCGGTGATTGCCAACGTCATATATTGGCTAACAGTGATTGGTCCATTAAGGGCAATAATTTCTTTAATTTTTTCTTTGAGATTGGCCATTTTCTGTCGGTTTATATTTAAAGGCGTGGAGAAGAAGATAAAACCCTACAAGAAGCATGGGAAGAGATAAAGCCATGCCATAGGTAAAACCAGTAGAATGGAAAAGGGTGGAAAACCATTCTGGATCTTCTTGAGGTGCACGGTAAATTTCAGAAATGCTGCGCGCTATTGCATAGCCTATAATAAATATTCCTGATACAGTACCGGGACGTTTTAATGCTTTGAAACCAAAAATAAGAAGACACAGGATGATGAAGAGAAGAAATCCTTCCATGAATGCTTCGTAAAGTTGGCTTGGATGGCGCGGTAGATAGTAAGGGTCGAGAGGAAAACAAACAGCCCAAGGATATGTGGTAATATTGCCCCATAATTCTTGATTGGTGAAGTTGCAGATTCGCACAATGCCGATACCAATAGGAGCACCCGCAGCAATGATATCAAACATGGCTCGTATATCGATATGATTTTTACGAGCAAACCAGATCATTGCAATGGTAATGCCAATGAGTCCGCCATGAAAGGACATTCCCCCATTCCATATGGCGATGATGGCACTTGGATGGTTAAAATAGTAAATAGGATCCCATACAAGGACTTGTCCTAAACGTCCTCCAACAACAATACTGATGGCAGACAAAACAACAAAATCTCCGAGCTTCTCTTTATCCATAGGAGGGTGGTTTTTATGCCATAGAGATATTTTTTTTAACAATTTTTGCGCATACCACCAAGCAAAAAGAATACCCACAACGTAACCAAGTCCATACCAATGAAGTGCTATAGGACCTAGCTGGATAATGACAGGATCAAGAAAAGACGGAAAAGCAATGGCTGGACAGGCGAGATTGTTCATGAATTAAGCATTTTACATTATATGAGATGAATATGAAGTGACTCTAATGATCAGAAATGACAGATGAATGCACAATGGTCAAGTCAGGAGAGAGGCAAGTTAGAAAGGGCAATAGATTTCCACTAGTTTATCGTGGTAAAAAAATATGGTAATAAAAGGAATATAAAAATTAAACAAAATCGTTATAAAAGATCTGCACAGGAGGGTGAAAATAGGGTAAAAGGAACAAATTACAGTATCTAAATGTTATGAGAATACGCTATATAATGCGTGCGTTAATAATTAAAATTTAAGGAAAAATGTTATGCGTAATGGATCAAACCGTATTCTTGATGAATTAGCGAAATTAGCAACAGATGCTGCTGGCGTTGCGCAAGGTATACGACGTGAAGCTGGAACAGCTTTTCGTGTGCAGGCTGAAAAGATAGCAAACAAACTTGATCTTGTTTCACGCGAAGAATTTGAGACTTTTAAGGAGATGGTGCTAAAAATCCATGCTGATAATGTTGATTTGAAAAGGCGCCTTGATGATTTAGAAAAAAATGCAGACACGAAAAAAGTAAAATAGTTTTTCTAAAAAAAAATCTTTTAAAAATATCCCCAATTTTTCAATGTGATGCATGAAACTAAAAAATGCTTAATCTTGAGTCTATTAGAGAGAAGCGTTTATTTATTTTTGATTTTTTTTTGGGTAAAAGTACATTTTTTTGAATCAGGGGGGCTGGCGCTATCAAATTGTATCAATACACTGAAAAAACTTGATGATTCGTTTCATGATTATCAGGTTTCCTTAAAGAGCGCGATTATGTTCTAGGTGTTTGTGTTTTTGTTGATGTTTTTAATGTGTATTTGTTTGGTGTAAGAGGTTTGATTGTAGCAAATATTGTTACAATTTAAGCGGTTTATATTCTGTTGACAATGTTTTAAGATGATTGAGGATTGTGATGAGGCTTGCATTTTGCGCCACAGAAAGAAAAGAGCATCCTGTTGATTTTATCGAACAGATTGCTTGTGAATATGATTGGTCGTTTGAGCGAGATGCGCAAGATGAAATTAGCGTTTGTGTGGAAGGGAAACGGGCCAATTATCGTCTTGCTTTTTCATGGATAGAAGAGCATGAAGCACTTCATTTGGCTTGTTCATTTGATCTTTCTATTGAACATGCCCGAACAGCCGAAATACAGCGCTTATTGCTAGCAATTAATGAAAAATTGTTGTTGGGACATTTTGATTATTGGCAAAGAAATAACTCGGTTATTTATCGACAAGGTCTTCTTTTGGCTGGTGGGGCGCATCCATCCCATATACAAGTTGAAACATTGTTGATACATGCACTTAAAGCCTGTGAAAGCCATTATGTTGCATTTCAGATGGTGGCTTTATCGGGAGAAAGCGCTTACAAGGCACTGCAATACACTTTGTTTGAAACTGTAGGGAATGCCTAAAATATCAAGTTTGTTATTTTTTACAGACTGTTTACTGAAATATGATTCATCGGGGGATATCAAGAATAGCGCGCAATCCCCCGAGTGGGCTCTCATCTAATTGTATATTGCCACCATGGCTGCGTGCTATGTCTTGGGCAATAGAAAGACCAAGCCCTGTTCCACTTGCATCTTGATTTCGTGCTTTATCAAGTCGAAAGAATGGCTTAAAAACTTCTGTGCGCATATTTTTATGAATTCCAGGTCCATTATCATCGATTATCAATATAAAGGATTCTTGTTGAGAGTTAGCAGTTAGTTTAACGGTCGTGCTGTGACAAAATGCATTTGATACAAGATTGCTGACCAAGCGTGTGAAAGCACGGGGACGTACTTGTATTTCTGTAGGACCTTCAATAGTGTAAGAAAATTGACGTTTGTGTAGATGAGCATCGGCGGAGAATTTTTCCATAAGAGCATTTAAATCAAAAGTCTTGACACTTTCACTTCCTTCACCTCGAGCAAAAGCAAGATAATCTTCTAACATATTTTGCATGTCACTTACATCTTGCTCAAGCGGTTTAATATCAAAGTCAGTATTTGCTAATGCTAGCTGAAGTTTAAAACGTGTAAGAATAGTTCTTAAATCATGGCTTACGCCTGAAAGCATCATCGTGCGTTGTTCTATTTGGCGTTCAATACGTTCACGCATGCGTAAAAAAGCAATGCCTGCGCGACGGACTTCATCGGCTCCTTGTGGTTGAAATCCTTTTGGTAAGGGACGACCTCGCCCAAAACTTTCAGCCGCTTCAGCAAGTTGTTGAATTGGTTTTATTTGGTTGCGCAAGAAATAAATTGCTATCAACAATAAAACAAGAGCTGTTCCTACCATCCAGCTTAAAAAAATAGAGGTATTGGAAGCATAGGCTTGGCTGCGCGGAGCGAAGACACGCAAGATGTTGTGACCAAGGTGGACACGGATTTCAACAAGATCAGAATCTCCTACGGTATCAATCCAGAAGGGACGGTTGATTTGGCGGGTGATTTCTTCGCTTAGAAAATAATCAAGAATTGCAAAAAATGGCTTAGGTCCTGGTGGGGGTAAGGGGGCAGGAGAGAGAATAGAAATGTTTAATCCCATACGTTGTTGTGCAATACGCTTGATATCTTCATAGTTATCTTGTTGTGGATATGTTTCAATAATATCAATAATGGCTGAAATATCATGCACAACAGCAGTTGAAAGACGCTCGGTTACCATTTGCCAATGACGTTCCATAAAGACGTAAGCAATGACCGTTTGCAGAAGTACCATGGGAGCAATAATAATGATCAAAGAACGAGCATAAAGCCGTTTAGGCATTTTTTTCGTTAGCCATCGAAAAAAAAATCTTAAAGGTTTGAACATTCTTGCGCCTATTCAATTGAGAGTTTATACCCTATTCCTCGCACAGTTTGGAGCCATATAGGAAGTGCTGGATTTTTTTCGATCTTACGGCGAAGGCGGTTG
Source organism: Bartonella sp. AP58NXGY (assembly GCF_042195785.1). Taxonomy (NCBI): domain Bacteria; kingdom Pseudomonadati; phylum Pseudomonadota; class Alphaproteobacteria; order Hyphomicrobiales; family Bartonellaceae; genus Bartonella; species Bartonella sp. AP58NXGY. The sequence goes on from NZ_JBHIOY010000003.1 coordinate 137,244, forward strand.
ATTTGTACATCAATGGCACGTTCACCGATAGTGTTGTCACCCATTGCAAATTTATGACGCGGAATGATGTCACCTGCATTTTCGGCAAAAATGACCATCATTTTTTGTTCTTTATCGGTTAATTTAATAATTTCTCCTCCTTTTTTGAGTTCGCGCCGTGAAATTGAAAATATATAAGGACCAAAAACGATTTGCTCAATTTTAGGTTGGCTAAGGGGAAAACCTCGTCGTAAAATGGCGTTGATGCGAAGGAGAAGTTCACGAGGGTCAAATGGCTTAGCCAGATAATCATCTGCGCCTGCTTCTAATCCACGGATACGATTGTCTGTTTCTGATAAAGCGGTAAGCATGAGGATAGGAACATCTTTTGTTTGGCGGAGTGAATGGGTAAGGCTGATACCGTTTTCACCAGGCATCATGACATCAACAATCAGAAGATCAAAATCTAAATTTGCCAACAGTCGTCTTGCTTCATTGGCATTGGCTGAAACTGAAACACGAAATCCATTTTTAATGAGAAACTGAAATAAAAGATTGCGAATACGTGTATCGTCATCAATCACAAGGAGGTGAGGGGCATCATCACACAAAACTTGAACGTGATTGGTCATTTTTCAAAACCTTTAAACTAACTTTTCAAAAGATTTAAGTCTACATAAGTTGCATAAAGCTGTCGAGCAGGCTATTTTACTATTAGAGTAAAAGGAAATATTTCTTATAAACTTGAAAAAAATTATTTTTGCAAAGGGTTTTATGAGTCATTTTAGTACACAGATCATTCCGGTTACGCCTTTTCAGCAAAATTGCACTCTGCTTTTTGATAAGGAACAAAAAGTGGGGGTTCTAGTGGATCCTGGTGGAGATTGGCTTCGAATTCAAGAAGTCATTAAAAAGAAAGGTATTACCGTTGAAGCTATTTGGATAACACATGGTCATTTTGATCATGTGGGAGCAGCAATGCAAGCAAAAGAGAACCTTGGAGTTAAAATTATTGGTTCACATCGCGATGATAAGCCGGTGATGGATGCCGTGAGCGAAAGCGCAAAAAATTATGGCATCACTGATGCTTGCATCTGTATTCCTGACCAATGGTTAGAAGATGGTGAGTGCGTTCGTTTTGCTGAACATGTGTTCAAGGTTTTTCATACACCAGGGCATTCCCCTGGTCATGTCATTTATTTCAATGAAAAAGAACGCTTCGCTTTATTGGGGGATGTTCTTTTTCGTGGTTCTATTGGACGCACGGACTTCCCTTTCTGTTCTCATGAAAAATTGATGCAATCTCTTCGAGAAAAAGTTTTACCTTTAGGCGATGACGTTCGTTTCATCTGTGGGCATGGTCCTGGAAGTTATCTAGGCTATGAACGCCAAAACAATCCTTTTCTTCAAGAGGCTAACATATGAGCAAACAAAAAAAACGCTTCAAAGCGTTTTTTTTGTGGCATTTAAGATTTCTCTAGTAAGTTGTCAAAAAGTTAATTTATTGGGGCATAACAAAGGTGTTCGACACCGTTACGGTCTCGGAAAGTCCCTGTTTTAGGGTTGAAAGAACGGTATTTTTTCTTGCAATATTGAAGCCAATCAGATTCCCATGATTGTTGGAGTGGCTGATACGTTGCCGTTTGCTGCACTTCATAGATTATCTGTTCTTGTGGAATTTGTTGATACACCACCATTTGCTGTGGTGCGGTTTGATAGACAATTTGTGGCTGTTCTGGTTTTTTAAAAACTGTACCAAGAATTGTACCTGTTGCAAGACCAAGAACACCCATTGCTAAAGCATCTCCTGAGTTGTCTATATGAATATTACGGTGTTTTGTCTTTTTGCGCTCGACGTAATGATATGTTTTGTTTTCAACATGATGATAATGGTGGTGGTGATGATGATGGTGTTGTTGTTGTTTTTGTTGTTGTTCCGTCTTACTATGTTTGGCTTTCAATCTGCTCTTGTTATCATCAAAACTCTTGTGGAAATCATCAACAAACTTTTGGAAATCATCAGAAAAAAAGCCACGTTTTTTATGAGAAGAATGGGAGCTAAAATTGTGAGATGGAAAATCAGCTCTCCTATTCATATTCTTCATCGTATCATCTATTCGTTTATCTATATCTCTCATCGTATTATCTATTCGCTTATTTATATCTCTCATCGTATTATCTATTTTTCTCGTAACATAGTCACTATGATCCCATGCCATATCCGCAAGCGTTGTATCTAACGGCATCAAAACGGTTACAGTTGACATTGCTGATAATACCGCTAGCTTGATCACTTTTTTCATAATGATGCTCCTTATTTAAATTCTTATTTTTCACATCCTACACGTATCAAACTGAATAGACCCTGAATAATTTGGGACTTTATTGTGACAAAACAAATAAATAAGCCATTTAGTAAAACCTATCACAGATACAGTAAAATAAAATCATGACAAAATTTTGATTTCAATTATTGTATTTAATTGATAAGATTGTATTGGTAGTAGATGATTTTTACTATGTTGTATAAAGTATTTATTTGGGAACAATTTGTTCATATCAATTAATTTAATGTAATTTAATAACTATTTTATAAATAAATCCTATATTTTATCACTATATAATTATAATTATGATTATGATTATGATTAATATTAAATTATATATTATAGTATAACCGTATAAATATAATATATTTGTAGTAATATTTTGTTTAATGGGAGATATATTTTAAAATTTGTATGTATTTATTTATATTTTAGAAGTTTTTACATTTTTAAAGATTTTCATAATGGGGTTGAACAAGAAAGATTTTTTGAAAAGTCAATAAGTTTAGGCATATTTTTGTAAAATATCCTCTCTTATGTTGTCTTAGAAAAGTTGGAACATTTTTAATATTTGCGGTTATCTATTTTTAGGGCAATACTGTTTGCTCTTCATCGATAGTCAGTTTTTTAGAAGAGCTAAAGATTAGTTTTGGCGGTGTGAAATTTCTTGCTCCTTCATTGATTGCGTTTTTTTCGTTTTAGTGTTGCTTGATTAGGGGTGTTTTTACGAGATTTTCCTTTTTGATTGTCCAAAATACCAGTGTCCATGGTTGGTCCCATGTGTGCAAGGTCTGGTTTGGAGAAAAGACTTGGTTGTAACACGGACTCATGGATGGATTGTTCGCTATGATGTGTTAAGGGATTTTCCGCGAGTTCTAGTTCTATCTTTTGTAATTGTTTGATTTCATCGCGAAGGCGTGCTGCTTCTTCAAAATTAAGATCAGTAGCTGCTTCATGCATTAATTTTTCGAGGTGTTTAATATGAGATGCTAAATTGTTGCCAACCATATTTTTTTTCTCGATAACATCAGGGATATTTGTACGAATATGGTCGTTTTCATAGCCTGAATTGAGAATATCTCCGATATTTTTTTTGATACTTTTCGGTGTGATATGGTGTTCTTCATTATAGGCTATTTGTTTTTGTCGACGTCTTTGTGTCTCATGTAAGGCTCGTTTTATGGAACCAGTGATCGTATCTGCATAGAGGATAACACGGCCATCTACGTTACGTGCAGCACGTCCGATTGTTTGTATGAGGGAAGTTTCAGAGCGCAAAAAGCCCTCTTTATCGGCATCTAGAATGGCAACAAAACCACATTCTGGAATATCTAAGCCTTCTCGGAGCAAGTTGATACCGATGAGGACATCAAAGGTGCCAAGCCGAAGATCGCGTAGAATTTCAATGCGTTCTAATGTATCAATGTCGGAATGCATATAGCGTACACGAATACCTTGTTCGTGGAGATATTCCGTTAAATCTTCGGCCATACGCTTGGTTAGGACGGTCACTAGTGTGCGGTAGCCTTTTTGAATTGTTTTACGAATTTCATTGACAACATCGTCGACTTGAGTGCGTGCTGGACGAATTTCTGTTTCTGGATCAACAAGCCCTGTTGGGCGAATGATTTGTTCAGCAAAAATACCATGGGATTGTTCTATTTCCCAGTGTCCAGGTGTTGCGGAGACAGCAATTGTTTGTGGGCGCATGGCATCCCATTCTTCAAAGCGCAAAGGACGGTTGTCCATACAGGAAGGGAGGCGAAAACCATATTCTGCTAAAGTTGCTTTTCTGCGAAAATCACCTCGGTACATACCACCAATTTGGGGAATGGTTACATGGCTTTCATCGATAAAAACAAGAGAATTGAGTGGAATATATTCGAATAAAGTTGGAGGTGGTTCACCGGGATTTCGTCCTGTTAAATAACGTGAATAATTTTCAATTCCCGGACATGAACCGGTGGTTTCCAACATTTCCAAATCAAAAACTGTACGTTGTTCTAAACGTTGTGCTTCTAAAAGACGTCCAGCTTCGTTCAACTCATCGAGGCGTTGAACGAGTTCCATTTTGATAGATTTTATCGCTTGGTTAAGTGTTGGGCGTGGTATTACGTAGTGTGAGTTGGCATAAATTTTAATCGATTGAAGATCGCCTGTTTTTTGTCCGGTGAGAGGATCAAATTCCGTAATTGTTTCCACTTCATCGCCAAAGAGCGAAATACGCCAAGCACGATCTTCGAGGTGGGCAGGGAAAATTTCGATTGTATCCCCTCGTACACGAAAGGAACCACGAACGAAGTTGATATCTTGTCGATAATACTGTTGAGAGACTAAATCAGCCAAGAGTTTTCGTTGATTGAGTTTGTCCCCTTTTGCTATTTGGAAGTTCATGGCCGTATAGGTTTCTACGGAACCAATTCCGTAGATGCAGGAGACAGATGCGACGATAATAACATCATCACGCTCTAAGACGGCGCGTGTTGCAGCATGACGCATCCGGTCGATTTGTTCATTAATAGAGGATTCTTTTTCAATATAAGTGTCAGAGCGTGCAACATAGGCTTCTGGTTGATAATAGTCATAATAAGAAACAAAATATTCGACAGCATTGTGAGGAAAAAAGCTTTTAAATTCGCCATAAAGCTGCGCTGCTAGAGTTTTATTTGGAGCTAAAATCAGAGCTGGACGCTGTGTTTTTTCAATGATATTGGCCATTGTATAGGTTTTTCCTGAGCCGGTAACACCCAAAAGCACTTGTGTACGTTCATCTTTTTGAATCCCCTCAACCAGAGTTTTAATGGCTTGAGGTTGATCTCCTGCGGGTTTAAAAGATGTTTCGAGTTGAAATGGAATACCACCTTCAGATTTTTCAGGACGAATAGGGCGGTGAGGTGTCCATAATGCACCATTCTTAAAAAGAGGATTACCTGAAGCAATGAGAGCAGAAAGAGCTTCTACTGTTGCAGTAACACCATTTTTCATTGTTGTATCCTTTGATAGAAGCGTGCTGGTGATTTTAAAGAAAATACTAATTTTTACAATTTCATTACAACAACAGCAAAACGTTATTGAACAGATTTGTTTTGGTTTATTGGAGCTTTCATTAAGATCTTGATCAAGTTTTTTCTATGAGACGAATTCTTCGAAGTATTTCTTTGGAGGGAGCATATTTGTGATTGTTCATAGACACTATTGCATTTTTTCCATGATGATATTCAAGAGGGCATAAGTTATTATGGCTGTTATGGAGAATAATCGGTACGTTTGGGCACTAAAGGCATTGTGTATGTGTGATAAAGATCATTTCCATCTTTAAATGAAAGATAACGAGATGACACCCAACCTACTTGAGTGTTATATCGGATATGGCACCAGTTTCCTTCACAGTTTTTGACAAAGACCAATTCCCCCGCAGAGATTAAGCCACAAAGCGCATACTGAGTGCTGGGACCTGTTCTAAAATTAAGATTTCTCGTAACAAAAGCATCTGCTGCCTCTGATATTGTTGTGGCTAAAAAGAAAGAGCCAAACATAAAAAAAATGACGATTTTTTTCATTTTTCTGTAAAGAATTTCTTTAGAGATTTTCTATCCTTCTCTCTTCATATTCCATATGATTTCTTTTACTAGATTATGATAAAACAGAAAAAAATACAATTCTTTCTTCTTTAGGATACTTTAAAGAGAAGAGTGAAGTTTAACGTTTTAAACACCAAAATGAGATGTTTTAATCACTATTTGTGCATGTTTTGTTTCCTTTATTTATTTTTGTATGGAAAACAGCGATACTGTACTATATAATAAAAAAGATCGTAGTTTTCGGATTCCAAAAGTAATTTTGGAAGCCGTTTTTTGTATTTTTATTAAACTTTCCGTGTAATAGAAAGGGACGGATTATGGAAAAAGTTCCGATGACTACAGCTGGTTTTGAAAGTCTTAAAGAAGAGTTGCGTTGGCGTCAACAACAGGAACGTCCGCGAATTATTGAAGCAATTTCTGAGGCGCGTGCGCATGGTGATTTATCAGAAAATGCTGAGTATCATGCAGCTAAAGAAGCGCAAAGTCATAATGAAGGGCGTATAAATGAGCTTGAAGATTATATCGCACGAGCAGAAGTGATAGATGTCTCGCGTCTTTCAGGTGACAAAATAAAATTTGGCGCAACCATTAAACTCTTAGATGAGGATACTGAAGAAAAAAAGGTGTATCAGATTGTAGGGGATCAAGAAGCTGATGTAAAAATTGGTAAAATCTCTATTTCTTCACCTATTGCACGTGCACTCATTGGCAAGCAAGAGGGTGATGTGATTGAGGTGAATGCGCCCGGTGGTGCGCATAATTACGAAATCATTGAGGTTCAGTACATCTAACTATGTCTAAATTGTTATGCGTATCTCTTTGGAAGAAACTGAGGTTATTGCGCCTCATTTAAAAAAGCGTTTGTCGGGAGTGACATCTACGATTATTCAGCTTATTCCACTACAGCGCGAACAGGGGGTGCGTATATCTACTCTGGGATTTGGATTACCACAAAACTTGCCTGCTCTTACCTTTAGGGACCTTTTCGGACTTTGGAAAAGTCCGAAAGGGAAATCATTTCGTATTTGGCATGCACGACGCAATATTGAGATGCTTTGTGGGATCTTTTTACGCGATATCTTGCGAATGAAGCTGAGGCTTATATTCACATCGGCTTCACAACGCCATCATAAGCCTTTTACCAAATGGTTGATTCGCCGTATGGATAGAGTTATTGCTACCAGTACGCATACGGGCGCTTATCTAGAAGTGCCTCACAAGGTTATTATGCATGGGGTGGATGTAAGGCGTTTTACGCCACCACAGACTCTTAATGATTACTTTTCTTCAACAGGATTTCCAGGAAAATATGCGGTAGGATGTTTTGGACGTGTGCGTAGCTCAAAGGGAACAGATTTATTTGTTGATGCTATGATAGCATTATTGCCCCACTATCCTGAGTGGACAGCACTTATTGCTGGTCGTACGACAGAACAACATTATCATTTTGAAAAAGAATTACGCCAAAAGATTGCTAAGGCTGATTTGAATGATCGCATTATTTTTCTTGGTGAGATTCTGGATACACCTTTATGGTATCGTCGTTTATCACTTTATGTGGCACCTTCTCGTACAGAAGGTTTCGGTTTAACACCATTAGAGGCAATGGCATCACAGGTTGCGGTTGTAACGAGTGATGCGGGAGCTTATAAAGAGTTGGTAGTAGCAGAAACAGGAACGGTTGTTCAAGCAGGAGATGGAGCGGCTTTAACAGCAGCAATTGAACCTTATTTTGCTGATGTAGAAAAAACATTAGCAGCCGGAAAGAAAGCTTTAACCCATGTTCGTACTCATTTTCCTTTGGAAAAAGAAGCAAGCAAGATTGAAAGTGTTTACAAAGAACTGTTTGCCGAAAAAACACTTTAAAATATATTATATCAAAAATCTTCTTGAGGAATGCTAAAAAGTGTTTCCTTTAAAGGTTTTTTATGATCATCAAGAAAACATCTCAATTATATAAGTGTTATTTCAAAAAATTTATCATGTCTTTCATATAACGCTATAAGAAATTCTCAAAGTTTGGGATCAAAGATTAAAAAATATACGTTTGAGAGCAATATATGGCTTATGATAAAGCATACAAGGAGAGAGAAGAATTATTTTAATTCCAGCAATATTTTAGAATAAGAAAATAATACTTTAACTTTTAAAGTCTAGAGATTTATGCACTATCTTAACGCTATCATGCTAATATTATTACGTTTTGTAAGACTTAAATGTAGAGCAAAAAAATTTTTATCTTAAAAAAGATAATGATGGTATTATTTTTATGAGAGAAGAATTTTGAGGTTTTCTGTAGTATTTTCATGGATAAAATAGTTGTGCATATTTTCGGGTAGTAGAAATTTATAAACAAAATGTGCTCTGATCAATATATTGATATCATATAAATAATTTATCCTTGCAATTTGAATAAGAACTTTGGATATTGTATGATTCTTTCATGTCAAATCTGTTTATAGTAAATCAATGAAAACTATATACTTGCACGTCACAATTGGAAGAGAGCATGTGGTGGATAAAAACTATTGAAGACAAGGTGTAAAGAGGCTTCTTATAAATTGTCTGAAATGCAGTCTGTTGTAACATTAGCAGCAGAAAAATAATATGATGGTGCTAATTTGTATCTTATGTTGTAGTTCCGGCATGCACTTTATTATTTAAGTAAAAATGATGGGACCAATCAGATCTTATACCTTTCATAAGAATTGTCGTGAAATGAATAAGATGAGTCTTGTGAGATGTTTTTTTACAAGTTTGTAAATTTGTAATAGAATGGCATTCTATTTTCCATAAAGATGTTGTTCTATTAAAGAGAACAAACACTTTTATCAGCAAATATTCATATTTTTGCATGAGAGATTATTCATAAAAAAGAATGTTTTATGTGCCTATTTTTACTGATAAAAGGGCTTAATAGAGCAAAGAGTTATATGTTATGAATATGAAAGCTCTTGGTACTTGATTATTCTTGCCGAATTATTTTTGTGTTAACTTGTATAATCATCTATATGATAATTTGATTGAAATTTCAGAAAATCTTCGGTCGATTGAGTGAAGGTTGAATATTATTACGCATATTGTTCATACTTTTTATCTTGGTAGAATAAAGTGTTATGTATTAAAATTGTTCACGCCAGAAAGCGGGAATAAAAAGCACAAATATCGTTATGATTTCAAGACGTCCCGCTAACATCAAAAAACTTAAAATCCATAAAGCATTATCATTGATTGTAGAGAAATTACCTGCAGGGCCAATGATATCTCCAAAGCCTGGACCAACATTTGAAAGTGCGGTTAAGACCCCTGTAAAGGCAGAGGTAAAGTCAAGACCGGTTGTAAGCAAAAGTGCAGTGCCGATAACAAGGCAGAACATATAAAGACATACAAAAAATAAAACGGCTTGAGCAACATCGTTTGATATATTTGAGTGATCATAGCGAGCTTTTACAACAACATTAGGAGAAAGAAGTTTTTGTATATTTGTTTGTGTAATACGCCAAAGAATAATAAGGCGATTGATTTTCATGCCACCAGAAGTAGAACCAGCACACCCACCTGTAAAAGAAACAATAAAGAAAATTCCAAGCGCAAAGGGGCCCCAAAGTTGATAATCTTCGGCACTATAACCTGTGGTACTAATAATGGATGAAAGGTGAAAAATGGCATCAAGAAAAACCAAATGGAAAGCGCGATGATCATGAAACCGTAGCCACACTGCTAAAGCAAAGCTGAAAAGGAGAACGATATGGAGAAAAACAATCACTTGTGGATCAAGGAAGCGTTTGGAGTGTCCAGGAAGAACTAATTTAACATAAAGGACGAAAGGTAAAGCAGAAAGCAACATGAAGATTGTTGAGATAATTAAGATAGCTGGTGTATTAGAAAAATAGCCAAAAGAAGCATCGTGAGTCGAAAAACCAGCAGTTGCTACTGTACTCATTGCATGGTTAATGGCATCAAATAAATTCATGCCTGCAGCAAAATAAGAAAGCATACAAGCCAATGTGAGACCAACATAAGCTATGATAATTCCATTAGCAATTTGGTTGATGCGAGGCAATATTTTTTCAGATTTATCAGATGATTCCATATGAAAAAGTCGTACTCCACCCACACGCAGTGAAGGCAAAATCAAGAGGGCTAAACCGATAAAACCGATGCCTCCAATCCAGCATATGATAGAACGCCATAACAAAATACTTCGCGACAAATTATCAAGACCCGAAAGGACTGTAGAGCCTGTTGTTGTAATTCCAGAGACAGATTCAAAGATGGCACCTGCTAGAGAAATGGGTAGAGGGGAAAGATAAAGAGGTAAGGCCCCCACGATGCTTCCTGTGAGCCAAAGACAAACAGTGAGCATAAAACCAAGCCGTGCTGAAAAACGACAAGTAGCCCCCTTAGTTGCTAAAAGAATCAGCGTTGCTAACATGGTGGTTATGACACAAGAATAGAGAAAGTTTATCCAATTATGGTTGTTATCGTGCACATCCACAAAAATTGGCAAAAGCATTGCTCCTCCCATGATTAATGCAAAACGTGCACAGACATTGATAATAAATTGAAAAATGACCGTTCCCTATCTTTAATCTCTTTTTATTATAATTTTGCGCTCATAAGAATTTACGTTTTCCTCTTTATAGGATAAAGATTACCCCTTACATTAAGCATGCCTTGATGAATTGGTAATCAAACCTTTTCAGAAAACGCGAAGAGAAATATATATACAACATAATTTAGGCTGTTGAAAAATATTTTTTTAAAAGGTTGCATTTTGTTATAATTTTATAAAATAACGAAGTCATAAAAAGTGAAGGGGATTTAATGGTACAATCGCATATTCGCTTGCTTATTATTGGTTCAGGTCCGGCTGGTTATACAGCGGCGGTTTATGCGGCAAGGGCAATGCTCAAGCCGGTTTTGGTGACGGGCTTGCAGCAAGGTGGACAATTGACAATTACAACTGATGTTGAAAATTATCCAGGTTTTGCTGATCCCATTCAAGGACCATGGTTGATGGAACAAATGGCAAAACAAGCTGAGAATATGGGGACAAAAATTGTTTATGATACGATTACAAAGGCTGATTTATTAAAGTATCCTTTTACCTTATATGGGGATTCAGGAACACAATATTCTTGTGATGCGCTGATTATTGCAACAGGAGCTCAAGCACGCTGGCTTGGTTTGGAAAGTGAAAAAACCTTTATGGGTGGTGGTGTTTCTGCGTGTGCGACATGTGATGGATTTTTTTACCGTGATAAGGACGTTATTGTTGTGGGAGGAGGGAATACGGCTGTTGAAGAAGCGCTTTATTTATCACATGTAGCAAAAAGTGTAAGTGTGGTTCACCGGCGAGGGCAGTTTCGGGCAGAGAAAATTTTACAAGATAGGTTGCTGGCTTGTAATAATGTACGTGTTCTCTGGGATCATGTGGTCGAAGAAATTGTGGGGCTACCCGCTCAGGGGGCAAAGGGAGCTATTGTAACAGGGGCGCGCCTGAGAAATGTTAAAACAGGTCACGAGATGAGAGTGAATGCAGAGGGTATATTTATTGCCATTGGGCATGATCCTGCTGTTTGTCTGTTTGAAGGGCAACTGAAACAGAAGCGAGGCGGCTATTTATGGACAGCGCCGGACTCAACAGCAACAAGCATTGCTGGTGTTTTTGCGGCAGGGGATGTAACAGATGAAACATTCCGCCAAGCTGTAACAGCTGCGGGAAGGGGATGTATGGCAGCGTTGGAAGCAGAACGGTTTTTAGATATACCTAGGCGTTAGTAACTCATTGAGAACGTAGAGAATCTAGAGGTAGAATAATTGTGGCACCACCGTTAGATTGGGATAAGTTAAGGGTTTTTCACGCTGCAGCAGAAGCGGGATCTTTTACGCATGCTGCTCAAAAACTTCATTTATCCCAGTCAGCAGTTTCGCGACAAGTCTCGGCTTTAGAACAAGAGGTAGGGGTATCCCTATTTCAGCGTCATGCGCGTGGTTTGATCCTTACAGAACAGGGAAAAATTCTTTATTGTACAGCTCATGATGTTTTGATGAAGCTTGAAAGTGTACGTTTGCAATTAAGTGAAAGCTATGCAAAACCAACGGGTCACTTACGTGTGACCTCAACCTTCGGAATGGGAGCAGGGTGGATTGCAGAGCGTATGCCAGAATTTCTTAGTCTTTATCCTGATATGCAGGTTCAGCTTTTGCTTTCCGATGAAGAGCTTGATTTGACAATGTGTCATGCAGACTGTGCCGTTCGCTTACATCCACCCCAACAACCTGATCTTATACAAAGAAAATTATTTACAATTCATATGCATGTTTATGCTTCGGAAAAGTATATTGCAAACTGTGGGAAGCCAGAAACATTGTCCGAGCTCGATAACCACCGCATTATTTCGTTCGGTGAACCGGTTCCACCTTATTTATCTGGTTTAAATTGGCTAGAAAAAGCTGGTAGAAATGATGGATCATTGCGCGTTTCAATCCTACAAATAAACAATATCATCTCAATAAAGAATGCACTTATGCGTGATATTGGTATTGCTGTACTGCCCGATTATATCGTCAATAATGATGAACGATTAGTGCGTCTTTTTCCTGATATGGTTGATATTCCTTCTTTTGATACTTTTTTTTGTTATCCCTATAATTTAAAGAATTTGGCAAAGCTGAATGCTTTTCGAGATTATATTTTTTTAAAAGCCCGTCAATGGTCTTTTTAATGTTAAGGCTTTAATTTATAAGGGGGAATTAACTGTTTTACAACTTGAACGAGAGCCTCCCGTAATATTCTTTCATTTCAAATTTGCTTATATTGAATCAATTAAACCATTCTCTGCATGCGACAAATGGAGAGAGTCCGTCCGTATGGAATAAACATTTTTGAAGAAAGGGATAAAATGTCTTTTATGAACGTTCTCAAATGTAAAGGCTGTCACAATATTGGAAACGAGACAATCATATAATGGTGTGGCTTACATTTTTTATATTTAATGAAAGAGAGTGCTAGACGATTGAGGAAAATTTAAAGCTATGTGTTTATTGCATAGCAGATACGCTTAAGTCTTTATTGTGCTTTTTCTTATAAAATGACATAGAATGCTATCTCTTGATTATGTTGCCTCCCATTGCATTTTCTTGAGTGTTCCCTTACGAAGATCTGTCAGATTGATTTTATCTCTGAGGATTTTCCAAATTTGCCGGGCGTTTGTCCGGCTTTTTTTTTATTTTTAGAAGAGCCCCTAGAAATTGCATACAGGGGAAGATGATAAGAAAAAAATTTTAAAACTTATGGATATTCAATAATTTTTTTTAAGTATACTAGAGTTCAATGGGGAATTTGAGAGAGATTTGTTCTATTACGCCATAAACATTGTCTTTAGGACCTGATATAAGGTATGTAAATTTTTATATATGAAGTGCTTTTTATGAGAATGTGAGGTGAATATTTAAGATAGAGACTCGTAAATCACATGAAGTAAATCAAGTGATTAGTAGGTAGAACCATTAAGAAAGATTAGACTATTTATACAGCGGCAGGAGGTAGATTCTTCTTCGTTTTAGGGTGAAGAGGAAGGCGAAAAATAGAAAATGTTTAATTGTAAGGGCTACTTAATTATAAGAGCGATTATGTTTAAAAATACTAGGTCTTTTTTAGAGGTATAAATTAAATAGAAAAGAAAAAGTTTATCAATTCACACGCTTCTTCAAGCAGTATTTTTCAGTGTTCGCTATTTCACAACGGTATATGTGAAGAGTATATGATTTATTTTTTACAACTATTGTTACACTCATAAAGAAGCATGTTTGGTATTATTATCGTAGTTTTTGCATTTGAGATACGGAGTTATTTTTACTCTTTTTAAAGTGTTTTTATCTACACACAAACTTTGCTTGTGATATGCAAGAACACGATTTTGATTGGTTTTAGATGAACAGATTTGAAATAAGAGAATCTCTCTAGGAGAAATAATTCAAGTTAAAATCAATGAATTATTATAATTAATTATCTCTTTATATATCACGTATTATAACTTAACGTAATTATAAAATACAGTATGATTTGTATTCCACTTGGAGAAAATAAAAAGATGCAAAATTTAAATCAGTTCATTCCATAGGAGGATAAAAGACTTCAACAGATTTTCAGGTTTTGGGGAAAATATTATATAATATAAACTCTGCTGGAGATGTTTTGGTTGATAATCTGTCATGTGATATATGTGTTCAAAAACTGTAAAAAACAATTAAATTTTTTATGTATCAAGATACCACTTTTCTACAAATTCCCTTTGTATCTGGAAAAAACATTGATTATGATTCAACTAAAATTCGTTAAGAGGATGCTCTTACCTATAAATTAAAATAAATGGATCTATAACATTTTAGTTTCATCTAAAATTCAGTTTTTTATCGCACATTTATAACAACAGAGTATAATGCATTGTACTTCCTTAATGAGAGGAGTAAACGCATCAACTTTTAAGTTCAGATTATTCCTAATAAGCTCGAAATTTTTGTTTTTGGTAAAGGAAGTCCCGAATAGGTTTTTCATCTCTCATGACAATAGATCGATACACTTATTGGGTAGTTGGATTTTTTTGATGTTTACTTGCCGCCTCCATTTTTCTACTGTGTTTATTAACGGATGTTTTTGCTGAATCGATTGGCTTGTCCCATGATACAGTTTCCAATATTTTCCCAGATACACTGACATTCGGCAAAAAAACAATCACAAGAAATGATGTTAAAAACTTTAAGTTAAACTGTTGCAAAAGCGCTGGATACGTAAGCAAGCTTCTTCAAGCAGTTTTTCTGATGTTGCATAAGAAATACGAAAAGTTAATCCAAGTCCAAAAGCAGACCCTTGGACGACAGCAACAGCCTCTGTTTCTAGAAGCGCTATGACAAAGTCTTCATCATTCATAATACATTGACCGTTAGGTGTTTTCTTACCAATAAGTCCTTTGCAAGAAGGATAAACATAAAAAGCACCTTCGGGTGTTGGACAGCGAATGCCAGGAGCTTGGTTTAACATGGAAACAACGAGATCACGGCGTGCTTGAAAAATACTTTTATTTTTAGTGATAAAGTCTTGTGGTCCGTTGAGAGCTTCAACTGCAGCCCATTGTGAAATAACACTCGTGCCAGATGTTTGCTGGCCTTGAATGGTATCCATAGCTTTAATGAGTTCTTGTGGTCCGCCTGCATAACCGATTCTCCAGCCCGTCATCGCATAGGCTTTAGAAACACCATTCATTGTGAGTGTGCGATCATAAAGCGCTGGCTCTACTTGAGCTGGAGTAACAAAGGTAAAACCCTCATACGTGAGATGTTCATATATGTCATCAGTGAGAATATATACATGAGGATATTTTACTAAAACATCGGTGAGTTTTTTCAGTTCATTATATGTATAAGCGGCACCTGATGGATTTGAAGGAGAGTTAAAGATAAACCATTTAGTTTTTGGGGTAATGGCAGCTTCTAGCTCTTGTGGTTGGAGTTTATAAGAAAATTCCGCTTTTGTTTCTAAAAAGACAGGCGTACCATCGTTAAGTGTGACCATTTCTGGATAACTAACCCAATAAGGAGATGGAATGATGACTTCATCTCCTCTATTCAAAGTTGCCATAAATGCATTAAAGAGAATTTGTTTTCCACCGGTACCAACAATAATTTGTTCTGGTTGGTAAAGAAGGTTATTTTCTCTTTTAAATTTTGCAGAAATTGCTTGGCGCAATTCTGGAATTCCAGATATGGGAGGGTATTTTGTTTCTCCCCTTCGAATAGCTTCAATAGCCGCGTTTTTGATGTTGTCTGGGGTATCAAAGTCTGGCTCTCCAGCACTTAAAGCAATAACATTGCGCCCTAATGTTTTTAAATAGCGAGCCTTTTGGGAAGCAGCAATTGTTGCAGAAGGTTTGATACGAGACAGCTTGTCGGCAATAAAAGCCATAATTTAAAATCCTTATATTATATCAAATGATTATTGCTTTAAGAATATTTTATAAGAGATTATATTGTATGCAATAAAAAACTTCCACAATACTCTTACATAGGCTTTATATTCTTCTTTTTTGAGATTTTTGCAAGGTCATTTCTTCTTAGGTTTTATGAAAGATTTAGAGGAAAGATAGAGGAGGTTTGATAAATTGTGCAAAGGAGACAAGAAGTCTTTTATTTTAACAAAGTAAAATTATGCTTTATATAAAATAAAAAAATCTTCGCCTATAACGACGAAGATTTTTAAATAAAATATTGCAGAATTTAACTTTTAAAGGGCTGCAAGGTTGCCAGCGGCAAATTTTCCTGAACGACGATCTTGAAGAACATCATAAGAAATTTTTTGCCCTTCATTAAGATTACTTAGACCAGAACGCTCAACGGCGGAAATGTGTACGAATACATCTGCACTTCCATCACTAGGTTGAATGAATCCAAAACCTTTTGTTGTATTAAACCACTTAACTGTTCCTGTAGACATAGGAAACTCCTTAGATATATAATTATATTGTGTACTGAAGCTATAATTCTTCAATACGGTTTTAGATCGAAATTAGGTGGGAGAAGTTTCGTCAAAAGTGCAGAAAGCACAGGAAAGAAAGTCACGTAACCGAAAATTCGATAAAACTCATATAAGAGCCTTTAGAATAAAAAGCAAGCTTTAATTGCTATTTTTTGTACAAAGAAAAAATCGAGAAAGGGTATCAAAAGGCGTATGCTTTTCCGCATAGCAAGAACTTTAACTGAAATAACTTTGCAAGGAACGTACTTCAAGGCGCTTTTTCTTGATTGCTTTGATCGCTTCTACGACGGCTTCGGCTCCCGCTATTGTTGTATAATAGGGGACATTTTGCATGAGTGCTGCATAGCGTAATGATTTGGAATCTGAGATGGCACTGGCAGTGCTGGTTGTATTAAAAATCAATTGAATTTGGCGATTACGAATCGCATCTTCGATATGTGGGTGCCCCTCTAAAACTTTGTTGATTTTTTTTGCTTCAACATGATGTTCGGTGAGAAACTTTTGTGTTCCACTTGTGGCAACAACAGAAAAGCCAAGTTCTGTTAAACGTTTTATAGGATTTAAGATGCGTTTTTTATCTTCATCTCTTACAGAAACGAATAAAGTTCCCTCCTTAGGGAGTTTTACACCAGCCCCAAGCTGTGCTTTAGCAAAAGCAAGCGCAAACTCATAGTCAAGTCCCATAACTTCACCGGTTGAGCGCATTTCTGGACCAAGAAGTGTATCAACACCTGAAAAACGAGCAAAAGGAAACACTGCTTCTTTGACGGCAATATGTTGTTTTTTCTGCGAAGAAGGTAATCCACCATAAGCTTGAAGAGCATCGTGAAGCGTTTCTCCTGCCATAATACGTGCAGCCATTTTAGCAATAGGACGACCAATCGTTTTTGCAACAAATGGAATAGTACGTGAAGCACGGGGATTGACTTCTAAGACATAAATGGTGTCATCTTTAATGGCATATTGTACATTCATTAAGCCCCGAACATGAAGTGCTTGTGCTAATGCTTTGGTTTGACGCTCTAATTCAGCGACTATTTTATTTGAGAGCGTATGGACTGGTAAAGAACAAGCTGAATCACCAGAGTGGATACCAGCTTCTTCAATATGTTCCATAATACCAACGATTAGTGTTTCGTTGCCATCACAGAGACAGTCAACATCTACTTCAATCGCTTCTGTTAGATAGGTGTCAAAGAGAAGTGGATTTTTACCAAGCAATATATTGATTTGTTCTGTTTTGTCATTGGGATAACGGGCTTTAATCTCTTCTGGTACTAATTCAGGAACACTTTCAAGCAAATAATTTTGCAAGCTACGCTCATCGCGAATAATTTGCATAGCACGTCCTCCTAAAACATAAGAGGGACGTACAACCAATGGAAATCCTAGTTCATAGGCAATGAGTCGCGCTTGTTCGATAGAGTGAGCAATAGCATTTTGAGGTTGTGTTAAATTAAGTTTAAATAACAGTTTTTGAAAGCGATTTCTATCTTCTGCTAAATCGATGGCGTCAGGTGAAGTGCCTAGGATGGGAATGTTGTGTTTTTCTAGAGCGCTTGCCAATTTCAAGGGGGTTTGTCCGCCAAATTGGACGATGACTCCAACCAACTCGCCTTTTTCCTGTTCTGCTTCTAAAATAGCGATAACATCTTCTGTTGTTAAAGATTCAAAGTAAAGGCGATCAGAGGTGTCATAGTCGGTTGAAACTGTTTCAGGATTGCAGTTAATCATAATAGCTTCAAAGCCTGCATCACGTAGTGCAAAAGCAGCATGACAGCAACAGTAATCAAATTCAATACCTTGCCCAATGCGGTTTGGTCCACCGCCTAAAATAGCAATTTTTTTTCGTTCAGAAATGTATGCTTCTGAGTGTTTTACACCTGCAAAGGGAATTTCATATGTTGAATACATATAGGCTGTAGGAGAAGAAAATTCAGCCGCACAAGTGTCAATCCGTTTAAAGACTTGTTTAACATTCAGTGATTTGCGCAAAGCTGCAATGTCATCAGGCTCTTGTCCAGTAAGGGTGGCTAATCGTGCATCTGAAAAGCCCATAGCTTTTAACATACGCAGGTTATTTGCGTCTTGGGGTAATCCATGGATGCGGATACGTTGTTCCATTTCAATGATGGAGGCTATTTGTTCTAAAAACCACGGGTCAATTTTGCTGATTTGGTGAATTTCACTTAAAGATAAGCCTGCGCGCATGGCTTGGGCAATGTAGCGCAGACGATCAGGGCTTGGTATTGCAATGGCTGAGCGTATAGAATTTTTTTCATCACCTTCAGCATGTTCAGGGATTACAATTTCATCAAGACCAGTGAGTCCTGTTTCAAGCCCACGGAGTGCTTTTTGCAACGATTCTTGAAAAGTGCGTCCAATTGCCATGACTTCTCCTACAGATTTCATCGCAGTCGTGAGGACAGGTGATGAACCAGGAAATTTTTCGAAAGCAAAACGAGGAATTTTTGTCACAATATAGTCAATAGAAGGCTCAAATGATGCTGGTGTTGCACCATCTGTGATATCATTTTTTAATTCATCAAGTGTATAACCAACAGCCAGTTTAGCTGCTACCTTGGCAATAGGAAAACCCGTTGCTTTTGATGCAAGCGCTGAAGAGCGAGAAACACGCGGATTCATTTCAATAACAATGAGGCGCCCATTTTCAGGATTGACAGCAAACTGTACATTGGATCCACCTGTTTCAACACCAATTTCACGCAAGACAGCAATCGAGGCATTGCGCATACATTGATACTCTTTATCGGTTAAGGTAAGAGCAGGTGCTACGGTGATAGAATCACCGGTATGAATCCCCATTGGGTCAATGTTTTCAATAGAACAAACAATGATACAGTTGTCGTTCTTATCACGAACAACTTCCATCTCATATTCTTTCCACCCTAAAACACTTTCTTCAATCAATACTTCTGTTGTCGGTGAAGCTTCAAGACCACGTTCAATAATTTCATAAAATTCAGAGCGGTTGTAAGCGATTCCACCACCAGTCCCACCAAGGGTGAATGAAGGGCGAATAATAGCTGGAAGCCCAACAATATCAAGAGCTTGAACTGCTTTTGCTGTTGCATGGGCAATATAATGTTGTTTGCGATCAGCTTCGGTATATCGCCAGTTGCGCTCAAGTTCTTCGAGTGCTTTGTCAAGCGCAGCACCAGAAAGTTTTTCTTTAAGTTCAGTACGCGTTTTTGCGTGCTGTCGGCGATTTTCTTCTTTCAGTTCTGTTGCATTGGCTAACATAGAACGTGGTGTTTCCAAACCAATTTTTGTCATCGCTTGGCGAAATAAAGCACGGTCTTCTGCTTTATCAATAGCATCGGCGTTGGCTCCTATCATTTCAACGTTATAGCGGTCTAAAACACCCATACGTTTTAATGATAAAGCGGTGTTGAGGGCAGTTTGTCCTCCCATAGTGGGTAAAAGGGCATCGGGACGTTCATGGGCAATAATTTTGGCAACGATTTCAGGAGTAATGGGCTCTATATAAGTTGCATCAGCTAGATCTGGATCTGTCATAATTGTAGCAGGATTAGAATTGACCAAAATAATTCGGTAACCCTCTTCTTTTAATGCTTTACAAGCTTGTGTACCTGAATAGTCAAATTCACATGCCTGACCAATGATAATAGGTCCTGCTCCGATGATAAGAATAGATTTTATATCTGTGCGTTTGGGCATGGCTTTTTCCTATAACAAATATCCGTGCATGATTGTGGCAGGCAAAATATTTCCATTTTGAGGCTACAGTCATTTTATAAGTTAAGTGACAAAGAAAGTAAGCACTAAAATGTTTTTTCCATGCTTTTTTTCATAAAATTGAAGATAAATTTCTTTTTTTGTTTGAGTCATCTAATCAGTATATAAAAAGTATGACCTTTGATAAAAAGTAGTAGTTTTCCAAAAAACGAGAATATTCAAGTATACTGTGGGAAATGAAATATAAGCCATTATTTATGGTTCAATAGAGTTTCGTAAAATGAAATGGAAATCTTATCTTGTTATCCCGTAAAATACTACCATTTAGAGTGGTGGTATAGAGCATGAAAATTACATATTAGTTGTTTTGGTTGGAGTATATGATAAAATTTAGTGTAGGATTTGTTTGTAGAGCTTATGAACTGAATCCTATGAAATGGTTGCGGTTGGGATATATTAAAAAAGTTGGATTGTTGATAAATCGACTCTGGTTGAAGACTTAATTCTTTAGGTTAGAAAGAAAGTCAATCTATGTATGATTCCATTCCATACAAAGAGTATATTTTAATACAATGACTAAACAGATAGTTTCAAGATGATCTTATTTGGTTTTATAAAGTGATTAAAAATATCCTTCCTTTACTTTATGTATAATGTTCAAAACTTTTAAAAATATAAAGAAAATGAAAATGCTAAACATTTCCCAAACGAGAATATTTTGTCTAGAAGATGTCTCAATAGGAAAGCTTTTGGTGGCTAAGTCTAAAAAAGGAATTTGTTATATAGCGTTAGGAGATACTATAGAGCAATTATTACAAGAGTTTATGGTACGCTTTGGTGATGCACAACAAGTTGTGGGTGACAATACATTTAAGAGAGAAGTTGCTCATATTATAGCCATGATAGAAACGCCCAAGTTGGTAAAAAAATATAATTTTCTCTTAGATATAAATGGTACATTTTTTCAACGACAAGTATGGGCGGCACTATGTGATATACCATGTGGTGAAACAATTTCATATGAGATATTAGCATGCCGTATTGGTATGCCAAATGCTTTTCGTGCCGTTGCTAGTGCTTGTGCACGTAACGAATTGGCGATTATCATTCCTTGTCATCGTGTTGTGCGTAAAAATGGTTTTATTTCAGGGTATCGCTGGGGGGCCAAACGGAAACAGATTTTGTTACAAAGAGAACAAAATGAGGGAATAAAAAACAAATTTAACTTTGTGTGATGGGCATTATAATGGTTACCGTTGTTCCTTTCATTTCTTTTGAAGTAATTTCAAGTTTTCCTTTGTGTAGTTCTAACAGAGAGCGTGAAATGGCTAATCCAAGACCTGAGCCCGTATGAGATTTAGTAAGTTGATTTTCAACTTGTTCAAAAGGTTGTCCAAGTTTTTTAATTGCTGATTGTGGAATACCAACGCCTGTATCTGTAATTTTAAAAATAAGATTATTTTTTTTCTTGAAAGCGCAGACATCAATATTTCCGCCAGAAGGAGTAAATTTAACGGCATTAGAGATGAGATTAAGGAAAATCTGTTTCATTGCACGACCATCAACTTCAGCATGAAGTTCTGGGGTAATGTTTGTTGTAACTGCAATATTTTTTTCTTGAGCCTGAGGCGTTAGTGTTCGTACTGCTTCACTAATGATGGGTTCAAGATCGGTATTTTTACAATCAAGCGTAAATCTTCCGGCTTCGATTTTTGACATATCAAGGATGTCATTGATAAGGGTTAGAAGATGGGTTCCTGAATTATAAATATCATGCATATATTCCTTATAGCGTTGTGAACCAAGAGGACCAAAGGTTGATTGTAACATGATATCTGAAAAGCCGAGAATAGCATTTAGTGGAGTGCGCAATTCATGAGACATATTGGCTAAAAATTCTGATTTAGCCTTATTGGCACTTTCGGCGCGTTCTTTTTCTGCTTTCAGACTTTTATTAAGTTTTTCAACTTCTGTTGCGCGTTGTTGAGCACTCCCTCTCGCACGTTTGAGTTCTTGAATGAAAGAAAAAAGACGCCTTTCGCTGTCTTCAAATTTTTCCTGTTGTTGTTTAAGCTCAGAAATGTCAGTCCCAATACAAACCAGTCCTCCGTCTTGGGTCCGACGTTCATTAATTTTGAGCCAAAACCCATCTGCAGTTTGGCGAATACTGGTTAAATTACCCGTACCATCATCTTTAAGGGGATATTCACTAAGAGCAGGACGGGTCATGGCTTCGACGGTTGCACGTTGGATACCTGATTGTAGAATTTGTTTAGGAATAGCGGCATATTCACAAAATTTGCTGTTGGACATGACTAAACGTCCCTCAGCATCCCACAAGACAAAAGATTCTGAAATGTTTTCAATCGCATCACGAATACGAAGGTCGGCTTGAGCTGTTTGTTCAGCCAATTGCTGCTGTTCACTAATGTCGAAAGAAATACCAACCAAATGGGGTTCTTCTTCTTCAGTAACTTCGGCGCGAAGTCGCATCCATACATAATGACCATCAGCATGACGCATGGGAACATTGATATCAATATGCTTTTTTTTGCCTCCCATTAATTCTTGAGCAAGATCAAAAAAGTTGGCATCATTTGGATTGATAATGGCGCTAATTTGGGAAATTGAGAGCAATGCATCTTGAGGGACATAGCCGAGCATTTCATACATTGCTCGTGACCAGTAGACGCGTCCGCTTACCATATTCCAATCCCATAGTCCACAACGCCCACGCATCATTGCCATATCAATACGGTTTTGAATTTTTTCTGAAATAAGATCAGTCTTACGTGCTCGTAAAAGTTGATTGTAATAAGCATAAAGAAGAGCAAGAATAATACCACTCGTTCCGATGAATAGAGTTATATTAAGCGAAAAAAATTTGCGCCATTCCATAGCGCTATTTTGCATCTTTTCGCTAATGAATACGCCATATTGTCCATTTTCTGTTTGGTGAAATGAAGCAAGAGCAGGGGTATCTTTTCCTATTGTGATTTTCATAACTCCAGCGTGTTGTCCAAGAGATTGTAAAGCAATGCTGTCAGAGATAAAATCTTGCAAAGGCTTTCCTAGACTGATCTCTGAATTGGATGAAGCCAAGACATTGCCTTTTTCATCAACGATGGCGATGAGAGTGCTGGGATTAATAAGATCTTGATTACGAAAAGTGGAGAGGATATTTTGCAAATGACCATGGGAAAGAGCAGAGACTTTTTCTTTCTGAGAAACAGCCAATAAGTCATGATCAATTGTATTAGTAATATGAGACGCTAAGAGAATGATGGTCGAACGTGTGCTTTTATCAATTGTGTTGCGCCAATCATAGATTGATACGAAACGGATTGCTGCAAGCGCAATAAGAAATGCCACAATGACAAATGGAAGTGAGCGTCGCAACCAAGGTTCAATAAAGAGAAGCTTTTGATAGGTAGAGCCAGAAAACAGATAAATACGCTTTGTCTGCGCTTTATGGCTTTGAGCGCTCGATTTTGAATCAGCATATATCTCCGTTGGCGCATTATATGCGTCCAATTTAGCCATCTCTTGTTCCTTTAATTCCGGAATAATGTGATTTAAAAACTGCTTCGATATTCATTAATAACCCCATGAGAGTGCAATGAATCAAAACAGGAGTCTTCTGTCCAGTCTTTTTTTTAAAAAAAAGTATTTTACTTTTATGAATTTGGAATATGAAAAGAAAAAAGCACTTTAAACGTGATCTATAAACAGGCTTAGATTGCCTGTTTATAGATTTAATGATGATCGAATAGTTTATAGAATTTATTTTAAAAAATATTATAGTATATCAATTTAAAATAATTTTTTGTTTCAAGTAAGCAGGCGATTGATGATATCAGCAACATCGCTTGATAATTTTGGCGCGGCAGCAATCGTTTTTAATACCGTTTCAAGTTTTTGTTGCCGAATGGGTTCTAATTGTCGCCAAGAGCGCAAAGTTGTTAATAATCGTGAAGCGAGCTGTGGATTTTTTTTGTCAATTTCCAAAATGACTTGGCAAAGAAAATGATAAGACGCTCCATCCATCCTATTAAAGCCCGTAAGATTGTTAGAGGCAAAAACACCGATTAGGGAACGTACACGATTAGGATTATCTTGTGAGAAAAGCGGATGTTGCATGAGCTTTTGAACATTCTCGAGTGTTGATGTGCCAGCAACTATTGCTTGAATAGAAAACCATTTATCCATGACCAAAGGGTCATTCCGATAGCGGTTTTCAAAATCATTTAAGGCATTTTGTGCCTGCTCACTTTCATTAAAACGCTTCACGAGAACAGCAATACTCGCCATTCGGTCAGTCATGTTATCAGCTGTTGCATACTGTGTCGCCGCACGATTTGGATTGTTCTCAGCAATAGAAAGATAATCCAATATTATGTTCTTGAATGCTCGCTTTCCGGCTTGTACAGTGTTTGGTGAATAGGGTTCTTGGGTTTGCATTTGTTCATAGAATTTTGTTAAGAGTTTTTGATGTGTTCGTGCAAGTGAAGCGAGAAACTGATTGCGCACGTAATGAATACGATCTGGGTCAATATTTTTACCGATTGTATGAGCAAGCTCAACTTCACTAGGTAAATTTAAACAGAAGGCACGAAATTCAGGCTCTAAGGTTTCATCTGTTATGATTGTTTCAATCAGCTTTAGCAAAGCAGAAGGGAGTGTTGCTTTTTCTTGTGTTTTATCTTGAATGCTTTGAAGCAAAGCTTGCGTCATTAAATGATTAAGAGATTGCCAGCGATTGATGTGATTGTCATCATGTTGTGCAAGAAAAATAAGTTCTCTTTCATTGAATGGCGTGTGTAGAATGATTGGTGCTGAAAAGTCTCGCAGCAGTGATAAAACGGGTTTTTCACGCAGACCCTTTAATGTAAAGGTTTGGCTTTCCTTGGATAAAAGCATAACATCTGATTGAATATCTGTATCCGTTTCATAAGGGAGGGTTTCTCCATTAGGTCCTAGGAGTCCAAAAGCGATAGGGATAAACATGGGCTTTTTTGTTTTTTGTTGTGGGGTAACGGGAATATGTTGTTTTGCATGAATTGTTAAAACACCATCGCTATAATGACTATCGATTTCTACATTGGGTGTTCCTGCCTGTTCATACCATAGCATGAATTGGGAGAAGTCTTGACCAGACACTTCAGCAAAACAGGCAATAAAATCTTCAATTGTACAAGCTTGTCCATCATGACGTTGAAAATAAAGATCAGTGCCTTTACGAAACAGAGTAGGACCTAAAATAGTTCGTATCATGCGAACAACTTCAGCACCTTTTTCATAAACAGTTGTGGTGTAAAAATTGTTAATTTGGCTATATTGACGAGGACGTACAGGATGCGCAAGAGGTCCTGCATCTTCTGCAAATTGCGTCGCTTTTAATGCTTTTACATTTTCAATTCGCTGTAGGCTGCGTACATTTTGATCTGATGAAAATTCCTGATCACGATAAACAGTGAATCCTTCTTTTAAACAGAGTTGAAACCAATCGCGACAGGTAACACGATTACCGCTCCAATTATGGAAATATTCATGGGCAATGACACTTTCAACATTTCTATAATCCTGATCGGTTGCTGTTTCAGGATCGACAAGAACATATTTATCATTAAAAACGTTAAGGCCTTTGTTTTCCATTGCTCCCATGTTAAAGTCGGACACAGCAACGATATTGAAAACATCAAGATCATATTCGCGTCCGAAACATTGTTCATCCCAACGCATGGAACGTTTAAGAGCATCCATTGCATAGGTTGCGCGTTCGGTTTTTCCTTTTTCTACATAGATACCAAGCTCGATACGTCGTCCAGATACAGTTGTAAAATGGTCTTCTAACTTATCAAGATCTCCACCTACTAAAGCAAAGAGATAAGATGGTTTTGGATAAGGATCTTCCCAAATGGCAAAATGACGATTATTCTCTAAAGTTCCTGTTTCCACCAGATTACCATTTGAAAGCAAGATTGGGAGTGTTTGGGAATCTGCTTCAATTTTTACTCTATAGGTAGAAAGAACATCTGGGCGGTCGTAAAAATAAGTAATACGACGAAAACCTTCCGATTCGCATTGTGTGCAATAAACACCATTTGAAAGATAAAGCCCCATAAGTTGGCGGTTGCTTTCAGGATTCAGTTCCGTAACCAATTTCAATGTAAAAGGAGCCGTTGGTAGCGTTGTAATTTCTAAACGTGAAGGCGTCACTTTATAAGTGTTTTGGGCTAATATCTCATCATTAATAGAAACGGAAATTAAAGTAAGATCATCACCAGAAAGAACAAGAGGTGTTAATTCTTTTGTATCGTGACGGGGCTCAATAAACAATATGGCTGTAACATAGGTTTTTGTTGGTGCCAATTGGAAAGAAAGGTGTGTTTTAGGGATAACGTAAGGGGTTGGTTGGTAATCTTCCAAACGATAAATAGATGTTGTTGGCTGTTTCATAGTTTTTTCCCATTCGCATTTTAAGAGTTAAAGAAGGGTGTGTTAATTTTAGAAGAAAGATAGGATTAAAGAATTACAAAAGGCTATCGAGACGATTTTTTACTTCTAAGAAGTCTATCCATGTAAGCTTCTTTTGACTAGGGGTTCTAAGAAGGTAAGCAGGGTGGAAAGTTGGCATAACAGGTATTTTTATATTATCCTCGCTTTCATAAATATGCCATTTACCTCTTGTTCGGATAATCCCATTTTGAGATCCGGTAAGAAACTGTGCAGCAACGCCTCCCAGTGCTATAAGAACACGAGGACGTGCTAAATAAATGTGCCGTTCAATAAAAGGGCGGCACAAGGCAACTTCTCTTGGTGTTGGTGTACGATTTCCTGGTGGACGCCAAGGAATAGTGTTGGCGATGTAAACATTATTTCTTGTTAAGCCAATTGATGCGAGGATTTTATTAAGCAACATCCCCGCTTTTCCCACAAAAGGAATTCCTTGTATATCCTCTTCTCGTCCTGGAGCTTCGCCTATAAGCATCAGGGGGCTTCCTGCTGTTCCATCTGAAAAACAGGTATTTTTTGCTGTCAATTTTAATGAACAGCCATTAAATGCAAGGAGAGCAGACTTTAATTCTTCAAGTGTCTTTGCACTTTTTGCACTTTCAATAGCTGCGGGTTCGTTTTGTATAGCTCTAGAGTTATGTAGTGAGTGATTATCTAATTTTACGCTTGGGGAGGGACGTTGATTATCAGAAATGTTAACAACAGGCGTTGATTTTTTCTCTGAAGAAGCAGACTGCTTAAAACGATCAATAGGGAAATCTGTCAGGACGGCATCCGCACCACTTTCTTTATAAAAATTTAAGAGTTCTTCATAGGAAATTGAGCAGGGCGTTTGATTTAACATTTTACTTTTTCTAATGATCTAGTGATTATAGATCAAATAAAATTATTTTCAAGTTTTATAAATATGTTCATTAGCGTTAGTGTATAAGAACGACATTTTCTCTTTTCACAAAAAAGGCAGATCTTAAATACAGGTGCTTGAGACTATATACATTTTAAAATGTACAATTTGTTCAAATGCACCATTTTAGTTTTTTAAACAGATTAATCTCTTTATGGTAAAAGAATTTTCTACTGAACACAAGTGGCATAAATGATAACATTTATGACCATTATATGCTCTATTTAATCATTAATGAAAGTAACTTTTATAGTATTTTATTTGTAAATTTAACTATAAATTTTTTATTATTATATTTTTAGCTTTGTTAATAATTTTTATTAAAAATATTAACTCTATAAATAAAAGAATAATATTACTTTTATGAGAAATACTAAGACTTTTAAAAACTGTTTTTACAATGGTTTAAAAGCAATGTGTGGGTATATATTTTTGCTTTTTTTACAGCTGAAATAAGAGGTTCATTGAGTGCCAAATGGGCTGCAATAGCACTTGAGAGAATGCAACCTGTTCCACGCATTGTTCCTTTTAAACGTGGAGCAGAAATATTGATGATTTCAGTTTTGTCAATGAATCTATCAATTGCAAGAGGACCATCTGCATGTCCCCCTTTTACTAAAATAGAGCGAGCTCCCAATGACAAAAGTTTTTTTGCTTGTTGTATTGCTTGCTTATGATGAGATGCCAATGGGGTTTGGCTAAGAAGAGCAAGTTCATCTCTATTTGGTGTTAAAAGAGTAACATGTGGGAGAAGCTGATTGATCATAATTTCTATGATTTTTTCTGTTGTCAGTTTTCCTCCTGATGAGGCAACCAGCACAGGATCAAGAATAACCGGAATATGGGGGTAATCTTCGAGGACATGACAAATTGCTGCTATAATTGCTTGATTTCCTGTCATACCAATTTTTATTGCGCTGATAGGATTAGCTTCTAAGGCTATGCGCATTTGCGCAGCGATAAGTTTTTCATTCATGGGAACAATTTCAGCAACGTGATGATCATTTTGTACGTTAACACAAGTAATTGCTAAATTTGCTTTTATTTGAAAATGCGTAGAGGTTTCTATATCACGAACAATGCCAGCACCTCCTGTTGGATCAGTACCCGCAACAATGAGAATAGAAGGCGTTAACGCCATGGTTGGGTCCCCTTGATCCATTGTTGTACCCGCTCTTCAGGTTTTTTATGGAGGATAATGTCAGTCACAACAGCAGCGCTATTGGCTCCTGCTTTTAAAACACAAACTGCACGTTCTGGTGTTAAACCACCAATGCCAACGAGAGGTAAAGCACCAATTCGCTTTCTCCATTGTTTAATTTTTTCTAATCCTTGTGGTTTCCATTTCATTTTTTTTAAGATTGTCGGATAAATAGGACCAAGAGCAATATAGTCAGGATTAACAGAGAGCGCGATATCCAATTCATGTTCATCATGGGTGCTAAGACCAAATCTTATACCATTTTTACGAATTGCAAGGAGATCAGCATTGCATAGATCTTCTTGCCCAAGATGAATAAAATTGCATTTTTCATCAATGGCTATGATCCAATGATCATTAATAATTAATTGTGCCCCCCATTTATCACATATGTTTTTTGCACGCTTGATATGTTGACGGATCGTTTTAAGATCTTCATTTTTCATACGCAATTGTATGAGTTTGACACCAAGAGGAATCAAACGTTCAACCCACTCAGCAGTATCAACAATGAGGTAAAAAGGATCCAATTTCATCAAAATACCGCTTTACCAATGACGGGGGTTGAAGGGACCGCGACATTGCGTGCTTCGAGAATACCTGCTTTATACCCCATACGCCCTGCCTGAATAGCTTTGGAAAAGGCCTCAGCCATCAAAACAGGATCACCTGCTTTAGCAACTGCGGTATTAAGAAGGACCGCATCATAACCCAGTTCCATAGCAACAGCGGCATGGGATGGGCGCCCGATGCCGGCATCAATAACGAGAGTAACATCTGGAAGATAAGCACGGATAGAACGCAGTCCATCGGTATGATGAGGGCCTTTGGCTGATCCAATAGGGGCACACCAAGGCATAATGACACGGCAGCCAACATCTAAGAGTTTTTCAGCAACAATGAGATCATCGGTTGTATAGGCAAAAATTTTGAAATCTTCATTGTTTAAAATTTTTGCTGCTTCAATTAAAGAAAAGACGTTTGGCTGTAAGGTATCTGAATTACCGATAATTTCGAGTTTAATCCAAGAGGTTTTAAAGAGATCACGAGCTAAATGGGCTGTTGTTACCGCTTCTTTAACAGTATAACAACCAGCGGTATTGGGAAGTATCGTTATATCGAGCTCTTGAAGGAATTGCCAAAACTGCCCTCCTTGTTTTCCACCTGCGCTTTCTCGACGTAATGAAACGGTTACAATTTCTGTATTGGATTTATGAATAGCATCACGAAGGATGGCAGGAGAAGGATATTGCGCTGTACCTAACATAAGACGAGAGGAGAATTGTCGTCCATAAAGATTCAACATAATTAACCACCTTGCATTGGGCTTAAAATTTCCACTTTATCTCCTTCATGCAAAATAAATTGGTCACGCGCATCTACAGGAACAACTTCAGCATTAACAGCAGTTGCTAGCCAATTTCCTTCATACCCCAATTCCACAAGCAAGAGACTAAGAAAAGAGGCTTCTGTTTGAAGTGTTTCACCATTAACAAATATTTGCATGTTTTATTCCAATGCCAATTTCACCGCTCGTTTTGCCATTTCTGGAGACAAAAGAAAACCATGTCTATAAAATCCATTAATAGAGATATGGTTACCATATTTGCATACAGAAGGGAAGTTATCAGGATAAGCTGGACGAATACCAACGCCGGATTCAACAATTTCTGCTTCGGCAAAAGCAGGGTGCAATGTATAGGCCGCGTTGAGCAATTCCATCATTGATCTCACCGATATTGGACCATCAAAGTCACTTTCAATCATCGTTGCGCCAATCATGAAAAGATCATCCTGTCGTGGAACAACATAAAGTGGAAATCGTGGATGAAGAAGACGAATTGGGCGGGAAATTTTAATTTCTGTACTCCGCAAGAGTAGCATTTCACCACGCACGCCCCGTATATTTTTATCTTTTCCTAAACGTGCTATTCCTGTTGCATCAATGACCATATCAAAATTTGTTTCAGATGTTTTAACATCAACAAAACATGCGCCATTTGTTATCAGTTTTTCTTTTAAAGCGATAAGTGCTTTACGAGGATCAAGGTGGGCTTCACTTTCATAAAAAAGCCCACAGTCAAAATGTTCTGCAAGATCTGGTTCAAGATGGGCTATTTCTGCACGGTTTATGGTTCTATGATGATGTGTGCGAAGTGAGAATCGTTCAAGTTCTCCTCTATCACGCGTAGGAGCAACCACTAAAGTACCTTTTTGTGTAACAAGATCTGGAAATATTTTTCGCCACCAGTGTATAGCTTGTACACCAAGGTCTTCAACAATCTGTTCAGTATTTTCTTTTTCACAATAAGGAGCAAGCATTCCTCCAGCATACCAACTGGATGAACCTATAGGAGAGTTTAGTGGAGCCGATATAGTAACACGAGCGCCTTTTTGTTGTAATATAAAAGCAACGGTTAAACCAGCAACACCCGCACCTTTAATAAGAATATTCTTCAACTATTTACTCTCTTTTTTTGAGATGCATCGACATAAAGATCACCACTTTCTTGATATTTTTCAGCCATAGCAATCATACCTTCCCCTTTTGTTTTTTTGAGTGCTGCAGCATCACGAATATCATGGGAAATACGCATAGAACAGAATTTTGGTCCACACATGGAACAAAAATGCACCAATTTATGGGCATCTTTCGGCATTGTTTCATCATGAAAGGTACAAGCTGTTTCTGGATCAAGAGACAGATTGAATTGATCATGCCATCTAAAGTCGAATCGTGCACGTGAAAGAGCATTATCGCGCAACTGTGCTCTGGGCAAACCTTTTGCAAGATCAGCAGCATGAGCGGCGATTTTATAAGTGATGACCCCCGTTTTGACATCATTTTTATCGGGAAGTCCTAAATGTTCTTTAGGTGTTACATAACATAACATGGCAGTTCCAAACCATCCAATCATAGCAGCACCAATTGCTGATGTAATATGGTCATAACCAGGAGCAATATCAGTTGTAAGAGGTCCCAAAGTATAAAAAGGTGCTTCATGACAGAGATTGAGTTGTTGCTCCATATTTTCTTTAATTTTGTGCATTGGGACATGTCCTGGTCCTTCAATCATAACCTGTACATTTTTTTCCCAAGCAATTTTTGTCAATTCTCCTAAAGTTTTAAGTTCGGCAAATTGTGCTTCATCATTGGCATCGGCAATAGAGCCAGGGCGTAATCCATCTCCTAACGAAAGAGAGATATCATATGTTCTTGCAATATCACAAATTTCATCAAAATGTTCGTAGAGAAAGCTTTCTTTGTGATGATGGAGACACCATTTTGCCATAATAGAACCGCCTCGTGAAACAATACCTGTTACACGATCAACAGTCATAGGAATAAATGGTAATCTTAAGCCTGCATGAATGGTAAAATAATCAACCCCTTGTTCTGCTTGTTCTATGAGAGTATCGCGAAAAATATCCCATGTTAGATTTTCAGCAATACCTTGTACTTTTTCGAGTGCTTGATAAAGAGGAACAGTCCCGATAGGCACAGGAGAATTTCGAATAATCCACTCACGAATATTGTGAATATTTCTCCCTGTTGAGAGATCCATAACTGTATCTGCCCCCCAACGAATAGCCCAAACCATTTTATCAACTTCTTCTGCCATTGATGAAGTCACTGCTGAATTGCCAATATTGGCATTAATTTTAACACGAAAATTACGTCCAATAATCATTGGTTCGCATTCTGGATGATTGATATTTTGTGGAATAATGGCTCGTCCATTTGCAATTTCATTACGAACGAATTCCGCAGTATAAATTTCTGGTATTTCTCCATCTAATATATCTGAGTGCACTTTTTGTTGATCTTTTATTGCCAGTCCTTCATTTTCTCGTATAGCAACATATTCCATTTCGGCAGTAATAATACCTGCGCGTGCATACGCCATTTGTGTAATTGCTTTGCCACTTTTAGCTCGTAAAATAGGTCGTTTTTGTTCAAATGTTGGAATAGCAGAGCTATTATAGGTTAATCCATTATCTTCAGGTTTAACTAAGCGTGCAGGATAAGGTTCAGTATCAGCACGCTGAAAGAGCCAAGATGAGCCAATTGCAGGTAAACCTTTTGTAAGATCAATGACTGCATCTTTGTCGGTATAGGGACCAGAAGTATCGTAAACATTTAAAGGTTTTTCACCACTCCCATCGGTCAATGAAATTTCACGCAATGGAACACGCACATCAGAAAAAAGAGGACTCTGTTGATAAATTTTGCGTGAGGCAGGAAAGGGACTACAACTGATTGATGGAATATTTTTCGGCACAAACTTTTTCCTTCTAAACACATAGTTTAAAAACTAAGGCGTGATGTTAATGGAGATATATTTAAATGATCAATAATGTATCTTGAATGAAGAGATGCTTATAATATTTTATAGTAAGTCATCTTCAATAAAGCTTAAGAAGATTTACTTTGAAAAGATCAACGCAATATCTTTGAAATAATACCTGCACTCCCCCCACGTAAACACTTTTGCCAGAATACACATGATTGGCTTAAATACTGACATTGTCAATCACAAAGATATATTTTTAACGATTTTTCTACATGCGTTAGAAATAAAAGCAGATACTATGAAATAACCAGTGATAATATTAAAGTCTTTTATAAAGAAATGGTGAGGATAAAATTTATAGCTAAAGCCAGAGGGTATATGCTGCGCAATTCCATTAATTTTTATTCTTTTACTTTTATGTAGCTTTTTTGCTAAGCTAGTTACTCAGTTTCAGACAATAGCACCCTTTTTATAAAGTGTCATGTCGTGATGCTTTTGTTTCTGAAATCATGACAGATTATTACATATCCTTTAAATTTA
This sequence comes from Bartonella sp. AP58NXGY, assembly GCF_042195785.1. Lineage (NCBI taxonomy): Bacteria > Pseudomonadati > Pseudomonadota > Alphaproteobacteria > Hyphomicrobiales > Bartonellaceae > Bartonella > Bartonella sp. AP58NXGY. The sequence goes on from NZ_JBHIOY010000003.1 coordinate 170,844, forward strand.
TGTTTATTCTACGTATTTAGAATATAAAATAAAACTTTCTTATTTTTTCATAGCTGTGTTCAATTAAGATATCATTACAAATAAGAAAATGATGAATATATTCTATTTACGATTTTACATGATCAATAATAAAAAGTTTAATAACGTCTATATTTAATAAAGATGAGTTTTATTTTTTATGAATAAAATATAAGGTATTTTTATATAAAAAATCACGACATATAGCTTATTTTATTGATAATAAAACAAATCGTATTTTATAAATTCTTATAGTTTAAATATATATATATGAAATTACAGAAAAGTTTTTTATTCGCAAAGGCAGTGTGAGTATGGTTTTTTTATATAAGGAATAAAATATATCAAATATAGCAGACGATGTAAAAATGACCTCACAAATTGTTGGTATAAAATGGAGTGAAGGCGCTTCAAATAAAACTATACCTCTTAAAAAAACACAATGTTGAAAGTTTCTGAGAAAGAAGGTAAGAAGTATGGGAATGATGGCTTAGTCTCTTATATAAAACAGTAAGATCTTCAATTTTCAGAGTTTTATTTATTATTATTGAGAGATCTTGTTATTCTTCTTCTAAGAGGAAATAATGATGGTATAGATATTGTAAGCACGGTTGAGATTTTTTCTATAAAAGCTGATGATGTAACAAAGTAAAATATTAAGAAAGCCTACTTAAATTTTTAAATCATGATTACAATGAAGTTCGATGATATGATGTATTTTGCTCTGTTGGTTTAGCCAGTACAGAATTTGTTATCAAAACAGTAAATTTTTCCTCTTATCTTTCCACAAGGAGAGAAAAAGCTAATAATTGCGAGGGCATGTTCAGAAGGATTTATTGTTCTTGCAAAAAGAATCCATATATAATAAAATATTACACGCGGGTAATCACACTAGGTGGGGGAGGAGAATGGGCGCTTACAGCTCTTTAAAGGTGAGTGGCGCGCATTTTATAGGGGGCAAAGGCTGTTTTTTTAATTCAAGTAAAAGAAATTTATATTCATCAGATCTGATGAGGGTTTGTGATATTTCTTTAATATTTAAAGTATTTCATTTCTAGTTCAATTAAGGTGTGAAAAAAATGGTCATAGTGAATATATTTCCTATGGTGCATTAAGATTGAACAGAAGCTTGTTTAAAAAATGTTGGTATTGATCGAGTAAAACAATTTCAGAAATAAATTGAATAAAATAGAGCCTTTCAAGGTATTTGCATATGAATAAAAATATAATGATGCATACAAAGAATTTGAAGTTAACTTTTAGAATTTTAAGATAAATGGAAGTCAAAAGAGAGAGATTCTTCGTTTAAAATATAGAGTATAAAATATCGACGAAATAGATTTAAGCTATTGAAAAAAATAAAAAAGAGAATGTTTAAATCAAAAACTTTCTATGCGGATGATAAGTTATTACATTCAATAACAGTTCTATGAAATCCATAGTAGGGGGAATTTTGAACAGTATTTATAAATTTTGCAATGAGATGCAAGATATTGAAAATATAACTGTATAACAACAGCACAACAACAAAACAAGATATTAAGTAACCTCAGATGAGGTGGCTATATTACACATTAGAATTGGTTGCATTAATGCTGATGTTATGAAGAAGGTCTGATGAATTTAGGTTATTAAATTGGAAGGAGGAAAGAGAGATAAAATGTGTAAATACGGATGGTGCAGTGGTTATGATGTAGCAATAAAAAGTGGCAGCGCATTCTAGTGCACAGAACGAGAAGTTGTTAGAAAAATTATGAAAATAATGGGGGATTTAAAATGTCTAATATTTACGATTGGTCGCTAAAGGCCGATGAAAATGCTTATTCAGATAGTATCATTAATTGGGCAGAAGGTCAGCCGCCTAGTTCTGTTAATGATAGTGCGCGGGCGATGATGCAGCGCGTACGAGAATATCTTGCAGATAATGGTGGATCTATTGACTCAAGCTTTATGGTAAATGCGGAAGATAAAACAACATTAATTACCTTAAAGACAGTTTCACCGATAAAGAAATACAACAATGATATCATCATACGTTTTAAAGCTCGTGGCACGAATATTGGCACGACGACAATAACTGTTAATAATATAGGAGAAAAGCTTATCTATAAAGCCACTGATGTGGGGGTTATCCCCTTAGAAGGGGGAGAACTGCAAAGAGGTGGCATTTATGAAATGGTATATAATAATGGTGTTTTAATAAAAGAGCATGAAGGGTGGTATTTATTAAATCCTACACCACCAAAAATAGAAAATTTTCCTGCTGGATTTATTGCAACATTTGCTATGCAAAGTGTGCCAAATGGTTGGCTTTTATGTGATGGTAAGTCTTATAAGTGTGAGGATTATCCGCAGTTATTCAAAGCAATAGGTGATAAATGGGGAAAAAACAGCTATGGAACTTTTAAAGTCCCTGATTTTAGAGGCATGTTTTTACGCGGCTTTGATGATGGCCGTGGTTTAGATGGTGGTAGAAAATTTGCAGATAAACAACAAGATAGCATAAAATCGCATACGCATATTGGAACCATTGAAGAATCAGGCGAGCATGCACACAATTTTGAGTATCAAGGGGTAGGATGGCCAACTGGTGATATTGGAAGACTACCGAATCATTATACTTATAATGCGACTCTGAAAGGGAGAACAGCTTCTGCTGGTGCACATACACACAAGATAACTCTTTCTCATACGGGTGAGGCAGAAACGCGCCCTGTTAATGCAACTGTTGTCTATGCTATAAAATCATGAGTATGGTCGGGTCATAAATAATCTATACACCTTGGTAATTTTGTTAACGCGGAGCAATTCCGCGTTATTTTTTATGTATGTGAAGAGGAAATCTATACTCTTTATACAATACTTGAGAGAGTTAAAAAATAATTTTAAATGATTGGGGGAAAGAGTTAATGATATAATTTTTTATAATTGATGATAACATAGGGAAAATGTGTAAAAATCATTTAAACTGTGGCGTGAAGAGATCTGGAGATATATTTTTTATAAGGTGTTTTGATAGGGGGTAAGGTGATACAATTATTCAATCTGAGGCATAAAAAAGTACAATATTTTTAGCGTTTTTTTGTACAAAAACAGCATATCCCTGTATGAGTTAATTCATCTTATAAAGATATTTCTCACCTTGTTGTCGATTTCATTTCTTTGCATTGCCATGGTGGAGGTTTTATCTGTAAATGATAGTACTCCTTTGAGTGGAATCATCGTTATGCTTGTGAAGCAGCAGAGAAACGCTATTTCTATACTCTCTCCTCATCCCTATATTACGCATTGTTTTTACGTTAAGGGGACGATAAGAAGCGTTATTGAATTTATTTTAAATATTTTATTCAATTGATGTATCAATAAACAATTTTTCTAATAGAGGAAGAAAAATAAAAATATGATTATATTTAATGTTTTTATTGACTACAAAGATAGATAAAGAATCATTATAAATCAATATAAAAAAGATAAAGCAAAAGCATATATGTTATGAGAAAAAATAACGTCGTTAAAGCAACAAATAAATCTTTTACAAATTGTCAAGAGGTACTTAATTTTTATCTAGTCCCTAGAAAATATAAATAATCCATATAATTATTATGACAAAGGTATTTGTACGTATTTCTGGATCATTTTTATTAAAGACAAGAGTGATAGAAAGAGCGAGGAAAATACATATTTATGTCGTATAAACTTTCATTATATAAAAGTATGATAGCAAAATAAAATCTCAAATATTTTTAGTACGTAAAATCTTGAAAGATTTTAAACAGATAGTTTTTTCCAAAAATATCTTTGATGTGAGCGGAAAACGTTAGATGATAGAAAGGAGCTCATCAAAAATAAAATAGAATCTTGAATATTTGCGTACTTTATTGTGCTAGGTACATTAATTTTTAGATTGAAGCTGACTGCTTTAGGATCTAAACTCATAAGAGGATGCTGTTTGAGGGAGTATAAATGGGATATCTTCTTTAGGTAATTCAGAAACGTTTAAGGAACAATGATAAACATCGCGTAGATTTTGTGTTGTCAAAACATTAGTCGCATTTCCTTCGCAATAAATCTCTCCTTCTTTTAGCAAGATCATGCTATCTGCATAATGTGCTGCGAGATTGAGATCATGAAGAACAGCGAGAACGCCGCCACCAGAATGGGAAAATTGTTTAGCGATATCCATAACGATAATTTGATGTTGAATATCAAGGCTAGCAATAGGTTCATCTAATATCATCCAACGAGGAATTCCATTATAAATGGGTTTCCAGATTTGGCAAAGAACACGAGCAAGTTGTACACGCGCTTGTTCTCCACCTGATAACTGGTGATAATATAGGTTACCATAATCAGAAAGATCAACGCGATCTAAAGCTTTCTGGATAAGATTTTGTAACTCGGTTTTGGCAATGGTGAATTGGTTTACAGAAAGGCCAAGTCTTACAACTTCATGAACTAAGAATGGAAAGACAAGTGTTGTTGATTGTGGGAGCACAGCGCGCATTTTTGCCATTTCATAAGTTTTTGTTTGGCGCACATCATAACCATTTAAGGTTATTTTTCCACTGTAAGGAATTTCCCCACTCAGTGCTTTGACAAAAGTACTTTTTCCCGATCCATTGGGACCAATAATGATGGTAAAAGAACCACTTTTAGCTTGAAGATTAATGCGATTGAGAATCTGTTTTTTTCCGCGCTGAACGCAAATATTTGTTGCTTCAATCATGAAAAGGCTGTTCCTCGTTTGCATATAAGGATCCACAGGAAGAAGGGGGCACCAAAAAGCGCTGTTACGATTCCAATTGGTAATTCCGCGGGGGCAACAATTAAACGTGCAAACGTATCAGCAAAAATAAGTAAAGATGCTCCCAAGAGAGCAGAGTAAGGAATAAGATAGCGGTGATCAGGACCAATGATCTGACGTAAAATATGAGGAACAATAATACCAATAAAACCAATACCACCACTGACAGCAACTGCACTACCACACATAAGAGCAACGAGAGGAATTGCAATATTCTTAACGCGTTGAATATGGAAACCGATATGGCCAGCAACGGCTTCTCCAAGCGCAAGAGCATTAAGTGCTCGTGATAAAAAGGGAGAGAAAAGAAGACCAATAAAAATGAAAGGAAGAACGAGCCATACTTTCCACCATGTCGCGCCTGCAAGAGAGCCAAGACTCCAAAAAGTGATATCGCGTAATTGTTGGTCATTTGCAATAAAAATCAATGTTCCAACAACTGCACCGCTTAATGCACCAAGAGCAATACCGGCAAGTAGCATAGTTGCAATAGAGGTAAAGTTATGATGCGTCGCTATTATGTAGAGAACAATCGTTGATAAAAGTCCACCAAAAAAAGCACCCATGATAACTTTGTAAGGCTCTAGAAAAGGTGCAAATGAAACAGGAAAAGCAAAACCTAAAACAATTGCTAAAACGGCACCAAGACCAGCACCTGCTGATACACCTACAATTCCAGGATCTGCAAGAGGATTACGGAAAAGTCCTTGCATCATAACACCAGAGACAGCCAAAGCTGCCCCGATCAATAATCCTAGGATAACGCGAGGAAGCCTTATATCGATAAATATAAGATAATCACGTGTTTTACTACTTACAGAAAATTCTTGCGTAAACATGATATTAAGAAAATCAAAGAAAGAAGTATTTGAAGCACCATTTAAAAGTCCGCCCAAAATACTCAAGATGAGGAACATTATTAGACCTAATAAGAGTATTGTTCTCAAATTTTTACGATTCATTTTTTTATTTTTTTTTGTTTCAGATGCATAAACCATAGATGGATTCTCTACCAATTTTATCCGTTTTAGTTTGCACCATAAAGCATATGAATAAGTTCTCTTGATGCGTCTGCAGTACGTGGACCAAATCCTAAAAGGTACATAGCATCCATTTGTTTAATAGCATGATTTTTGGCTGCAGTTGTTGCTTGGATTGCTGGTATAGCTAAAACCTTTTCAAGATTAATGGATTTCTCACCGTGTTTTATAAGTAAAATAACATCAGGATTCGCTTTCAATAACGCTTCGTTATTGAGAAGTTTATAGCCTTTATAATCAGTAATAGCATTGATCCCACCTGAAAGTTTTATGATACCATCTGCTGCTGTATCTGTTCCAGATGCCATAACGCGCCCATTTTGTACCGACAAAATAAAAAGGACACGCTTTGGTTTCGTTACTTTTGCCAAAAGAGCATCATTATCTACAAAATCACGGCTCACTTTTTGAATTAATACAGCAGCTTGTGCTTCACGATGGATGGCTTTTCCAACAAGACGAATTTTTTCTATCACACTTTCTCGAGAATAATTTTCTGGTATGATCACGATAGGAATTGATGTTTTTTTGAGAATTTCAATTGTTGAAGCAGGACCGCTTCCTTCAACGAGTAAGATACCTTCTGGAGCAAGAGATAAAACACCTTCAGGTGAAAGGGCACGCATATAACCAAGCACAGGAAGTTTGAGGGCTTCTTTTGGATAAACGCTTGTACTATCACGGGCAACAAGTTGATCTTGTGCTCCTAATGCATAAACAATTTCCGTAAGAGAGCCGCCAATAGAGACAATTCGCGCATTTTCAGAAAAATATGTGGTAGGTTCAGCGATGGCGCGTTGAGAAAAGAAGCTAAAAGAAAGCAGTATAAAAAGAAGAAAAAACCTTAGTTGTCTGCACAAAAGAAGAGTTAGCATATTTTATCTTTCTAAGCGACAACTGATTCTTGATATGGAGGAAGAGACTTCAATAAAGAACGCCAATCCTCACGCTCTTTTTGACCCTCTTTGCGCATGCCAAAGAACTGAACAATTATTTCATCATTTTTATCGAAAACTTCAAGTGAACTGACATAACCATCACTGATAGGCTTGCGAACATGCCATACACTAGCAATCCCAGATGTGAGTAAATGGAGATCAAACTTTGGATCAAGAACATTAAGCCAAGGCCCCATTTGCTTAATATTTTTTACAGTCCCACTAAAAATTTGAATACATCCCTTATTACCAACAAAACACATAATTGGTAGTTCTTGTCGTGCGACTTGGTTAAGCATCATTTCAACAGCTTCTACTTGTAATTCATCCGCAAATTCACTGCCAACATATTTTACAGCATGATGTCGATTAATCTTAAATTCGGAAATAATTTTATGAAGTTGGTGTACATCTGTCATTTTCCGCCAACGATCCCGAAATCTCTCAATGTCCAATTCTGTTATGTCACACTGGGCTGGGAGAGAAACGGGAAGAATGTTAAGAACAGGAGACTGATCTTCAAGAAGGAGCTTTTCAACAAGTTTATTCCACTCTTCCATATTTGTCATATCTTTAGAATAGATTTTTAGAATAGCAACGCCATGATGATCAAAGAATTGTAGACTTTTTGTAGGCTTTCCAAGAACAATAACATCATACTCAAAACCGAACTTCCATTGTTTTGCAAAAATACGTAAATCAATTTCACCAAGTGTTATAGGAACATGTTGGTTTTGAACAATTTTTTCAAAACACCCTGTTATTTCGTGAACGGCATGTTCATTGCGCGTTAATGCCATGACTGTTCCAAGCCGAGGAGCATTTTCTAAGAGAGTAGCAACATCAATTTGTAGCCTTTTTGCTTTTCCAATTGTACAATAGGCTGCAAGAAGTTCCGCTTCAGATATACCAATAGAAACCGCAAAATCACGGTTTCGCATCTCTTTTTTTTCTTCACGTAAACGAATAATCATTTCAGCTGTATGTGCCATGGATTTTACCTTATGTTACAGACCCAAGAACTAACTTTTAAATTTTATAATTCCTAGGCAATAGATTGAACTCTTAAAGAGTTCAATCTATCACAAAATATGCCTCTATCACCAATAGCAAAACAGTCAAAAAATGATAAAATAGAAAGAATTAAAATCGCTCTATCAAACCTTTATAGTTTTAAAGATATTGAAAATAGAAACACAAATAATTTATCCTTTTATCGATATGATTTTCTATTTACCTAATAGTTAATAGAAGCGATTAGAACTTTTGTACGAACGACACCTTAAAGTTACGACCAGGCTGACTATAATAATCCTTCGGTGTTGAACTTTTACCAGAAGGAAGACTCGACGCATTCCAATATTTTGTATTGAAAAGATTATAAACACCAGCTCTTAGAACAGGTCCCGTTTCACCGAATGGCTTCCACCACCCTGTCATATCAACGACATGATACCCTGGAATTTTTTGGTAGTCAGACCCTTCAGCGACTTTGTCACGTTTGGCTGCCAAAGTAAAGATAATATCGCTTCCCCAAATCTCTTTTGCATATCCTAATCCGATAACTGCTTTCAAAGGGGGAATTGAGTTAAGATATTCATTTTTATCAAGATCTTTTCCTTGGGAGTAAGCAAAAGCAACATTACTATGAAAACCATTTTTAAGAACTAAATGCGCTTTTGTTTCAAAACCAAAAATTTGCACGCGCGAACGATTCATGTAATGCCGACGCGCAAACCTAAATTCTTCTGATGGCCCTCTATCCTCGGTATCTATGAAATTCTTATATTGATTGATAAAGGCATTGAAAGAACCACCGAAATTTACATTTCCATACCGAAGACCAACATCATACCCATTGCTTGTCTCTGGTTGAAGATCAGGATTTCCCTTCACATAATAAGCAGAAGGTTTGATATAAGAGACGTAAAGTTCCGAAACACGTGGTGCACGAAAAGCTTGTGCCCACTGAGCATAGAGCGTTATTTGATTTCGAATATCCCATTCCATGCGTAATTTAGGAGAAAAGCGCGATCCAGTCCTTTCTGGAGGGAATCTATCAGAAATCAGCGCTTCTTCATAAGCAGATGTTTTTTGAGGAACATATTTGTACCAATCATACCGAAGTCCTGGTGTTACACGAAAACGATTATCAACCAAACCAATTTCATCTTCAAAAACAAAACCTAAATTGTAACCATTGGTGTCTGGTGAATCCGACCGATTAGCAGGAACAAAAAGGCATCCTCGAGCGTATTCTTTTACATGACAATTGTCTTTACCTAACAAATAGTGATGAAATTTAGATGAAGAAACATTAGTCGCAAACTTTAACGTGTGGTTTATAGTGCCAAAATCCATTTTTTTAAGTGCATCAGCATTGAAACCATAATTGATATTACGCAAGAAATTATCTCTTAAATAATCCCCTTTGGGGGCTGAAACACGAACGCCAGTCATAACGTAACGACTTGATTGCCTTTGCCAATAAAGTACCCCATTAAACGCATCAAGAGCTGCATCACCATTACCATTATAATTATAAGAAAGAGAAAACCGCTCACGAAGCTTATTATCCCGCTCATAAACGGAACCTGGAGCATATCTTTTAGACGAATTTAATTCATGTGTACTACTCTTATGACCAAAACGCTCTGCAGTAAAACCAAGCCGGTGATTATCACTCAAATATTGATGAATTTTAAAAAGCAAGTTATTTTTATCAAAGTTTGAAGGGTTTTTACGTGTACGTTCTTCATATCCTCCCACTGTTCCCATATTTTTGCGCTCATGACCATTTACATATGATCCTTGGAAAAGCAAAAATGTTTGGTAATTACGTACAGCAAAAGCTTGATCGATGCGCCAGCTGTTATCAACAGAGTGATAACCACCTTTTATAAGGCTTCCCCAATTCTTTCCTTCCACAATAAGGTCTTCAGGATTAAGGGTACGCAATGCAATGATTCCCCCTAAGGCGCCAGAACCATAAAGACTAGAATCTGATCCTTGAATAGTATCAAACGTAGAAAGAGCATTGAAATCAAAAGTTGTGTTTCCACCTCCACCACGGAATATATCATTAAACCATGGAAGAGAAATACCATCCATTGTCGTAAGAACACGGTTTGCATCTAAGCCACGAACAACAAAACTGTTATTTTCTGAATTATAGGATACGGAAGGATTAAGACGATTAACGTCATAAACATCACTTATTTGTTTTTCATCAATATTCTTATCGGTTTTACGATCAGTTAGAATGGTTATTGAATTTGAAGTATCCTCTATCTTTTTTCCTTTAATAAGGATTGGTTTAAGTTCAGTTACAACATTCTTCTCGCTATTTTGTGCAAAAACAAATGAAGGTATACAGACTGACAGCGCACCTAAAATCATGCAGCTTTTATGGATATTTTCTCGTCTTATTCGCATAACACATTATAACCTTTTTTTAAACATCCCCTCTCTCAGTTTAAAGTTTTACCTATAAAAATGCTTGATTTAACCCTATCATAACTTAGCAAACCAAGCAGGAATGATTTAAAAAGATAAAATCATAGTAGAGACCATATTAAACATGATAAAATCAGTCAAGAAAAAAGTTGCAATTTCAAAATAGCCTGTTTTAATGAGATGAAATACTCAATAATTGCACTTCAGAGAAAGTGCGGCGGAAGAAACTATGAGCTTTACAAATACGAGGCAGTTATCAATTCTTTGGTTTGGTGCATTTGTTGGCGCTCTTTCTTTGCATATAGCATTGGGAGCACAGTTTTATTTTCGAAATACTGGTGTGAATAATGGTATGCTCCCGTCGACGGTTATGCTAACTCTTGCCCAAGAGGCTCTATATCTTGATGTTGATATAGATTCGTCGAATCCAGATCGTGATATAGATTTATCAAGTGTCAGCACAGAACCAGAACGATTGCAGCCAGATCTTGCAGAGCAAGAGCCAGAGATATTGGAAACAGTGGAGGAAGTTCAACCGGAAGAGCTCCAGCATACTGTAGAAAAAGATGATTTTGCAGTAAAATCTCTGGAAGAATCTCTTCCTCAAAAAGTAGAAGATAAAATATTTGAAAAGAAAACGATACCAATGCCAAAAGCAGTCGTGAAACTGCCGCCTGCAAAGTCCGTGCGTTCATCTACCGCTAGACAGAGCAGCAGTACAGCTGCACTTGAAGATATATTGTTAATGGAGTGGTTAGCAAAGGTACAGTCACAATTAGAAAGGCAAAAAAATTATGTTGTAGGACAGCGTACCAGCTGGGTAAAAGGAACGGTGAAGTTAGAATTTAAGGTGCATAAGCAGGGAAATATTTTTTCTAGCCGTGTTGTCGCTTCTGCCGGAGATCCAGAACTTGATCGATTAGCTATGGCGGCACTTCAACGCGTTGGTTCTTTTCCTCCCCCTCCACCATCGAAAGTGAATAAAACTATCAGAGTATCTTTGATATTTAGCTGATTTTTTATGGGGTGGCTATTCGGATAATATATTAATTTATAATGATTGTTTATCATTTTATAACTTGAATGAAAGTTCAAAAATAGTTCTTTTCAAATCTTTTTGACATTTAAGCAATTAAAACCATTTGCTTAACTTATGACACAAGTAGGGGCATGGGGGTAAAAAACTTAAAAAAACAGTGAACATACCTCTTATGCATACTCTAAATGAAAGAGCTGTTACAACATTGGGAGTTAGGGGATGATAGGGCTATAGCTTTTATTAAGTACAGGTAATGTGTCTATCTACTAGATTTTTATATCATTTGTAAGAGGATCTTTTGAAGTTCAATGCATTGATTTATAAAGATAATTTAGTGTTATGCATATTTAATTAGAACTTTGAGTACCGTCAGATTCTCTCATTTCAAATCTGTGTATGTTGATCAATCAATATCACGCTTGCACATCATAAGCGGGATGAGTGTGGGTATAAAATTTGTATAAGAAAAGATTAAAAATGGCTCTTATGAATTGTCTTAAGTGCTAAAGGTTTCGCAACATCCACGAGCTGGCAAAGTGTGTAATGGTGCCGGCTTGCTTCTCCATAAGCATAAAGATAGTGGTGCTCAATGGATTCACCATTATATCATTTACGGGCGCTAGTGTGAAAAGGGCTTGGGTGTCTTGAGAGATGTTTCTTTAAAACAAGCTCGTGAAACTGTAACACAATGGCTTTCTGTTTTACGTGAAGGGTGTGACCCCATTACAGGATTCTTCAGCTACACCGTTATGAAATAGATTTAGAAACCTTTAAATTGCAACAAAAACATAAATAAGAAACACATACTATTTTGGCTATTTAGGATGTTCTGTTTTATGTGAAGGATGTAAGCTCATATGTAAAAATGAGAAAAACGCAAGGCAATACTTAAATCTTCATTTTTTAAAAGATCTTGTTATCGACATGTTCGAAAGGCGTAAAGCCGAATGTAAGGAGAAGGGGCAAGAAGCTATTTTTATCTTTAAGGTTTTCTAACTCAATGAGGCTGTTTTTCTGCTCCAGAAGATATACACAATAATGCGCCCCTATTGGGTATAGAAATATTGTAAGCAGAAAAAACACCCTCAAAACATGCCCTTTTAAAATATTTGAATGTTGATTAAATAAGCAACAATAAAAGGATGCGTTATTCGTTTCACTCTTTTTACATTGATAAGCTCTATAATATTATCGTTTATGTGTTGAGAAGAATTAAATTATTTATGCAACATTATGATTTATAATGATAATTCATTATTTTTTATTTGGAATGAGAGCTTCGAATAGCTTAGGATTTTCCCATTTCAACTCTATTGATACTGAATGAATTCAAATTATTTGCTTGTACGTTACAGGTGGGGTGGCGTATGGGACTATTTAAAAAGGCATAAAAATGGCTCTTAAAAAGGCTTTCAAATACTATTTGGGCAGTTAAGGCAAATTATTTTTATCGACCAGAAAGCAGGTCGGTTGTTATATCTATTTTACCAGTAAGCCTTGCTTTATAGACACCGTAATTTTCCATGACACGCATCACGTAATTACGTGTTTCTGTATAAGGGATGCGTTCAATCCAATCAATGACTTTATCGAGAGGTTGTCCTCGAGGATCGCCATAACGTTTTATCCATTCATTGACACGACGGGGGCCTGCATTATAGCCAATAAGAGTTAGTATATAGGATCCATTAAAACGTTCCAATTGTTCATTGAGAAAATGGGCACCTAATGTCACATTATAATGAGCATCACTGCTAAATTTTTTAGGAGACCATGCGATTGAGTGTTTTTTTGCCAGTTCTTTTGCTGTTGTAGGAAGTAATTGGAGTATACCTTGTGCGCCTGCTTTTGATATAGCTGTTGGATTAAATTCGCTTTCTTGGCGTGCAATGGCATAAATAAGCGATTTTTCTTCTACAGAAATATGAGCAGAAGCTGGTATAGCTCCCAGAGGATGAGAAAGTGCACCGACATTTTTTCCCTGAAAAGCGGCCATTTTTCCGATTTTGAGGCTGGTATAATAGTCACCATTTTTTTCTGCCATAACAGCCAGAAGAGCTAATTCACCGGGGCTTTCTATTTTTTTTCCGAGTTCTCTATAAAAAACTTTAGCAAAATCAGCATAGCCGGCTGCTTCAAGACGTTGAATTGCTTTGATAGCTTTGCGTGCACTAAAATGTTGTCGTTCAGCAGTTGTTGGTTTGGGAAAAGAAATTTTAAGCTTTTTTTGGTTAAGGCGTGCAGCGGCTAATTGACCATAATACGTTGCACCAAAATAAGATGCGCGATGAAAGTACTGCTGGGCATTTTTATGTTCTCCTAGTGTTTCTGCTGTTCGTCCCATCCAGTAATATCCACGTGATGCAGCAAAAGGTAAAGAAGAGAGTTGAGGAATACGTGAAAAATGGTCCATTGCTAATTTAGGATTATGAAGAAATCTTAGTGCATACCATCCTGCATGAAACTCAGCATCGACTGCTAATGCAGATGGCATACCAGTGTGCCCAGTGTGCATTGTAACGAGCTGATAAGCGATTTTTGGTTTGTTTAAATCGAGCATTTCGCGAGAAAGGGCCCGTTGTTCTTTCCACAATGAATGAGGGTTCATAAGACGGAATGTATCTTGTGATATCTTCATCATGAGTGCTGCAGCTGCATCATATTGCTCTGTTCGCCGAAGATGGCGCACTCGAGCAAATTGAAAAAGAGGATCTTTTTGCCATGATCTTTCTACAGCTTGTAATTTTTGAGTGGCTCTAGGATCATTTTTTTCAACGGCCACAAAAGCATTAAAAAGAGATTGAGCATGGGCTAATTTTGCAACGCGCGCTGCTGAATCAAAACGATGTGCATATAGCATAAATTGCATGCGTTTCAAATGATCAATAGGTTTTAATGCAGCGCTTGCATTTTTAAGGACAAACATTTCTTCTTTTTCATTAAGTTGTGTTTTATGCCACCACGGCGCAATAACGTGTTGAGCACGAGTGGTTTGTCTTGTTGCGATAAGTGCTTTAGCGAAAAGAGCCATGCCTTGTGCTGTTCGGGGTGGGTGATGAGAAAACTTTTGGATGATTGTGCGTGTGACGTTGGTTTCGTTAAGAAAAGCACGTTCAGCATTGCGTTGCATCGTTTCTATACCTGGCCATCCTTTTAGCATGTTGATTGCATTAAATATTTCAGAGCTTGGTATATTAGCTTTGTTTGATATCCCCAGCGCCCATGTCAAAATATGATGATCAAGGCTATGTTTTTCCATTGAATTACGAAGATTTATTGTTTTTGCAATATTGTTGTTTGCTAGTGCATCTAGCCCAGCTTTCAGTTGCTTGAGTGTATCAGTATTGTGCGGTGTCGTGTGTATCTGTTGAAGAGATTCTTGAGCTTCTTTTGAGGTAAAGGGAGTAGGGCGAACCAAAGGGATTGGCGTTTTCCCATGCACATGGGGTGTTTGTGCATATGCACTTGAAAATAAAATTTTTATTGCCAGTATAAGTGCGGTAAGGGTTGATACGAAAAGAGAGGTGGAAAATACATACATAGAGAAAAGACCTTGAGACCTTGCTTTTTGTAAAAACTCAAGGATTTATAGAACACAAGCATGAAAAACGCGTTAACACGGACTGCTTGTTTTAAAGAAATGTTCAAAATTTAAGGAGGGACATGCCATATTATGGGGGCTTTTGTGAAATTCATCTTGCTTCAATGATAGAGCAAGATTATGCTCTGTTTAAAATTTGTAAAGGCGATTATTAAAAAAATAAAAGCGAATATTATAGGGAGTTTATTATGCTCAAGGGAGCTGTAACTGCGCTTATCACCCCGTTTGATAACAAGGGCGCAATTGATGAGAAGGCATTTTGTGATTTTGTTGAATGGCAGATTACACAAGGGATTAATGGTGTAAGCCCTGTTGGGACAACAGGTGAATCAGCAACTTTAAGTCATGAAGAACATAAGCGAATTATAGAATTGTGTGTTAAGCAGGTTGCAAAGCGTGTTCCTGTTGTTGCTGGAGCGGGATCAAATAGCACAAGTGAGGCTGTAGAGCTTGCGCAATATGCAGAAAAGGCTGGCGCAGATGCAGTTTTGGTTGTCACTCCTTATTATAATAGACCAAATCAATCTGGTTTATACAAGCATTTTTCTTCCATTGCCAAGGCTGTTTCTATTCCGATTATAATTTATAATATTCCTGGTCGTTCTGTTATCGATATGGCTGTGGAAACTATGAGGGATCTTTATCAAGATTTTAAAAATATCGTTGGTGTTAAGGATGCGACGAGCAGAATTGAGCGCGTTAGTGAACAACGTGAAAAGTGTGGCGAGGATTTTGTACAGCTTTCCGGTGATGATTGTACAGCTTTAGGTTTTAATGCACATGGAGGTATGGGGTGTATTTCAGTTTCCTCTAATGTTGCTCCAAAGCTTTGTGCAGAGCTTCAAGCCGCTTGTTTTCGTGGTGATTATAAAACAGCACGAGAATTAAATGATCGCTTGATGCCTCTTAATCGTGCTGTGTTTATTGAACCTAGTCCAGCAGGTATTAAATATGCTGCTGCAAAATTAGGATTTTGTGGTGATACTGTACGTTCTCCTATTGTTCCATTAACAGAAAGAACAAAGAAGATTATTGATGCAGCCCTCAGTCATGCTGGTCTTTTAAAAGCATAAAATGATATTGACAAAGCCATGAATAAAAAAAAGAACGCGCCCATACGGAAAATAATTGCTGACAATCGTAAAGCACGTTTTAATTTTGAAATTCTTGATAATCTTGAGACAGGTCTTGTCCTTCAGGGAGCGGAAGTGAAGTCTTTACGTTCCAATCATGCTAATATTGCCGAAAGTTATGCGAGTTTTGAAAATGGGGAATTATGGTTAGTAAATAGCTATATTCCTGAATATACGCAGGCTAATCGCTTTAATCATGAACCGCGACGTTTGCGTAAGTTATTAATTTCAAAACGTGAGATGGCACGTTTTTT
Source organism: Bartonella sp. AP58NXGY (assembly GCF_042195785.1). Lineage (NCBI taxonomy): Bacteria > Pseudomonadati > Pseudomonadota > Alphaproteobacteria > Hyphomicrobiales > Bartonellaceae > Bartonella > Bartonella sp. AP58NXGY. The sequence goes on from NZ_JBHIOY010000003.1 coordinate 187,127, forward strand.
TAATGCGACGTCTCGTGAGGGAATGACCCTTGTTCCTCTCAAACTTTATTTTAATGAAAGAGGGCGCGTTAAGTTGGAGATTGCTCTAGCACGTGGGAAAAAGCTTCATGATAAGCGCGAAACGGAGAAAAAACGTGATTGGGGACGTGAAAAAGCAAGACTTTTAAAAAGATATGGATGATGAGGTAGGATTTGGATATCCTGTATTGAGAATGTTTCTAAAACAGTTTTAGCATTGATCTAAGTATGTTTTTGCTGCTTGAAAAATTTGGTGAAACATAGCGTCTGTTAAGCGGCCAGTATTCGTATTATAACGAGAACAGTGATAGCTTGAAAAGATGCGTAATCTACCGATATTATTGATTTCGCCATGTCCAAAAGGGTGAGCTAAAACTTTTGCATTAAGGGCGCGTATCGTTGAATGGTGAGCAATGGTACCCAACGTAATAACGGCTTTAAGTTTGGGAAGATTTGTTAAAAGAGGTGAAAAGAAATAACGGCATGTATTAATTTCTGCACCAGTGGGTTTGTTTTCTGGTGGAACACAACGAACAGAGTTAACGATTGCTGCATCAATCAGTTCAAGAGTATCATCTGCTCTTTCTTCAAAGGCTCCTTGGGCAAAACCAAATTTTTTTAAAGTGGAATAAAGTAAGTGCCCAGCATAATCACCCGTAAATGGACGTCCAGTTCGATTTGCGCCGCGTAATCCAGGAGCAAGACCAACAATAAGAAGGCGTGTTGTGTCTGCTCCTTTATAGGGAAAGAAGGGGCGTACTGGTGCGTTATACCAGCTTGGTTCTTTCACACGCCAGTCAGCGATAAACTGATGGAGCCTAGGACATAAATTACAATTTTTTGGTGGTTCTGGGCAAAGCGATGTTAATTGGCTATTCATGGTGTTAGGCATAAATCATTTTTCTATTCTTTTGAGTCTTTTATAGCGTATATGACGGGTCATGTTTTGATAAACAAGCTATAATGAATATAAATAAACTGTTTTATAATAACGTCTAATATAAATTTATTGCTAATTATTATGTAAAAAGAGGCAATATTTTCAGTAATTTATTCAATGAACAAGAGTATAACCCATATGATGTTCAAAGAAAAAATTTTGTCTTTAATAAATCTATTATCATAAAAAGTGTGCATAAAACTGTTGTTATTGCAAAGGATTTTTAAGAGTTGGTATTCTTTTTAAAAGGGTAAGGATTCCAGAGAGGTATTTTGTCAAGAAACCCCTTCTTTTGTTTGGTTTTAATCTATTGGAATACTTTTTAGAGCAGCTTTGGTAACGGGTATGAATACGCTGTATATTTTGTATAAAATTTCCAAGAATTTACTTAAAGTAAGTTCTTTAAGCAAAAAATATGAAAGTCTGTGTTGTTTTCCTTGTGTTTTATTTTGATTATTGTATATACTCTATACCCACTATGAAGTTTTTTAATCTTTAAGAAAGAGGCATAAATGGCCCGCGTAACGGTAGAAGATTGTATTGATAAAGTTGATAACCGCTTTGAATTGGTACTTTTAGCAGGTCATCGGGCGCGTCAGATTTCACAAGGGGCGCAGATTACGGTTGATCGTGATAATGATAAAAATCCTGTTGTTGCTTTGCGTGAAATAGCAGAAGAAACGTTGTCGCCTGCTGATTTAAAGGAAGATCTTATTCATTCTCTGCAAAAGCATGTGGAAGTAGATGAACCAGAAATGGCAAATGAATTTATTACCCATTCAAGTGAAGCCGAAAGTGTTTTTAATATATCATCGCAAGAAGAAGGCACTTCATTTGATCATATGTCAGAAGAAGAGCTTTTAGCGGGTATTGAAGGTTTGGTTGTTCCAGAAAAAAGTGACGATTATTAATTGCGGTAATTTATATTACAGGAGTAAATAGACCTTATCATTTAAGAGTAGTTATTTTTCTTGTCTTTATTGATAAGATATTCATGTTCAATAAGGATTTGGGGTATGAAAAGATAAAGGATATGCTCGTATGATGCGTCAGTGTGAGCTTGTTGGGCGTGTTAAACGTTACAAGTCTGACGTAGATGAAGCTCTTTTAAACAGAGCCTATGATTATGCAATGAGAAAGCATGCACATCAAAAGCGTGCTTCGGGTGATCTTTATTTTTCTCATCCTTTGGAAGTTGCTGCTATTTTAACGGATATGCGGTTGGATGAGGCAACGATTGCTGTTGCTCTTTTGCACGATACAATTGAAGATACAAGCGCTACACGAGCAGAAATTGATCAGCTTTTTGGTTCTGAAATTGGAAAGTTGGTTGAAGGGCTTACGAAGCTTAATAAGCTTGATCTTGTATCAAAGAAAGCTGTACAGGCAGAAAATCTTCGTAAACTTCTTATTGCTATTTCTGATGATGTTCGTGTTCTTTTAGTCAAACTTGCTGACCGTCTTCATAATATGCGTACCCTTGGTGTTATGCGTGATGATAAGCGTCGACGAATTGCTGAAGAGACGATGGATATTTATGCGCCACTTGCGGGTCGTATGGGTATGCAAGATATGCGCGAGGAATTAGAGGATCTTTCTTTCTTTTATTTAAATCCAGAAGGTCATCGTACGATTACCCATCGACTTTCTGAGTTATTGAAACACAATCGTGATTTGCTTTCCACAATTGAAAATGAATTGACAAAACTTTTTTTGGAAAATGGCATTAAAGCAGATGTTAAAAGCCGTCAGAAAAAATCTTATTCAGTTTTTCGCAAAATGGAAAGTAAAGCACTCTCTTTTGAACAGTTATCAGATATTTTTGGATTTCGTGTAATTGTTGAAACAGTCAATGATTGTTATCGTGCTCTTGGTGTCATTCACACGACATGGCCGATGGTTCCTGGTCGTTTTAAAGATTATATCTCTATACCAAAACAAAATGATTATCGTTCTATTCATACAACAATTGTAGGACCTTCGAGACAACGCGTTGAATTGCAAATTAGAACGGCTGCTATGGATGAAGTTGCTGAATATGGGGTTGCTGCTCATTCCATATATAAAGAGCATGGTTCTAATTATTCGACTTCAAAGTTATCAAGCGAAACGAATGCCTATGCATGGTTGCGTCAAACGATACAATCTTTGTCTGATGGAGATAATCCGGAAGAGTTTTTAGAACATACAAAACTGGAGCTTTTTCAAGATCAAGTTTTTTGTTTTACGCCAAAAGGTCGATTAATTGCTTTTCCTAAGGGAGCTACGCCTATAGATTTTGCTTATGCTGTCCATACAGATATTGGTGATTCTTGTGTGGGCGTGAAAATCAATGGTCGTATTATGCCTTTAATGACCAAATTAAAAAATGGTGATGAGGTTGATATTATCCGTTCACATGCTCAAATTCCACCAGCTGCATGGGAATTCCTTGTTGTTACAGGTAAAGCACGTTCAGCTATTCGACGAGCAAGTCGTGCAGCGGTACGTAAGCAATATTCGGGTCTAGGATATCGTATTCTTGAGCGTTCATTTGAATATATGGGAAAGCAATTTTCAAAAGACCTTTTGAAGAAAGTTTTGCCACGTTTAGCACGTAAAGATGTCGAGGATGTATTGGCTGCTGTTGGGCGTGGAGAGCTGTTTTCTGCTGATGTGATTAAAGCGGTTTATCCTGATTATCAAGATCACCGTGTAGTACAAAAGCCCTCTTTTAAGCCTGGGGAAGAGGGGTGGTTTAATATTGAAAATGCTCAAGGGATGATTTTTAAAGTCCCAGAAAATGAAAAGGATGAAATGATTGAGAATCATCAATCTAAAGCATTACCTATTCGAGGAACCCGTGGAGATATACCCGTACGCTTTTCACCTGAAGGAGCAGTGCCTGGAGATCGGATTGTTGGTATTATGCAGCCAGGGGCTGGGATCATTATTTATCCGATACAGTCTTCGGCTTTGATGGCATATGATGATCAGCCAGAACGGTGGATTGATGTCCGCTGGGATATTGATGCCCAAATGAATGAACGTTTTCCTGCACGGATGAATATTTTGGTTGTAAATAGTCCTGGTTCTTTGGCTGAAATTACGCAAATAATTTCTGCTAACGATGCCAATATCCAGAATTTATCTTGTATCCGTACAGCACCAGATTTTACGGAAATTATGATTGATTTGGAAGTTTGGGATTTAAAACATTTGAATCGTATTTTTTCTCAGTTAAAAAAGGCAGGTTCAGTAAGTACAGTACGGCGGGTTCATGGATAAAAAGAAAGATTTTACAATGAATACACAAGATGTCATTGATATTTTTAAACAAGCAGATGCTATTCTAGAGGGGCATTTTATTTTAACATCGGGGCGCCATAGTGCGACTTATATGCAAAAGGCGAAAGTATTTATGCATGCTAATTTGACGGAAAAGTTATGTCGTGGATTGGCTGAAAAAATCAAAAATTCTATCGAGGGAAAAATTGATTATGTGGTTGGTCCTGCAATTGGCGGCCTTATTCCTTCGTATGAGACTTCACGTCACCTTGGGGTTCCTTCTCTTTGGGTAGAGCGTGTAAATGGCGTCTTTGAATTGCGTCGTTTTGAAATCAAGAAGGGCGCACGGGTTGTTATTGTCGAAGATATTGTGACAACGGGTCTTTCCATTCGTGAGACTGTTGAAGCGCTCGTTACAGCAGGAGCAGAGGTACTGGCAAGTGCATGTATTCTTGATCGTTCTGTCGGGAAGGTCAATGTTGGAGTTCCATTGATTGCGCTTGCTAAATACGAGATAGCCTCTTATGCTAGTGATGAACTTCCTGCAGCCCTTTCTGTTCTTCCAGCAATTAAACCAGGCAGTCGAAATATTTAATTGTCTTGCTATTTTTTTTTGTGCAAAAGATTAAAAAGATTAATTTGGATGATATAAATTATTTTATCATCAAAAGATGTATATTGAGAGTCATATGCTTTTTCGTCGTCGAGAACCAATAGATTTTGTAACGCGTATTCGACTTTGGTTATGGCCGCGTCGTTCATTTTCTCGCTCGTTATGCTACATACATAAACGTATTTTGCGTATATCAGCAACACCGCATGAAGTTGCATTAGGGGTTGCTGTTGGCATTTTTTTAGCGTGTTCCCCTTTCTTTGGGCTGCATATTATTTTGGCAATATTTTTTTCTTGGATTTTGCGTGCAAACTTTGCTGCCGCAATCATTGGGACGATTTTTTCTAATCCACTTACATTTTTATTAATTGTCATGGCTGATTATAAAGTAGGCTATTTTTGTTTATCGTTTTTTAGCGATGTAAATGAGATTTCTCTTTCTCAAATACGTGCTCTGTTTAATGGTTTGACATTATCAAATCTCTCTCTCCTTTTTAAAGGCGCATGGGACACAATTATGAGTCCTATGATTTTAGGGGGAACTCTTTTAGGTATTGTTTTTGGTGGTTTATCTTATATAGGTGTTTACAGAGCAACGGTTCGTTTTAAACAAAAACGATATCAGAAGATTATAAAAAAAAAAGGCGTTTAAAGAAGCGTTCATCGTAGGACAGATCGGGTAATATCTTATGATTATTGGTCTTGGAAATGATCTTGTTGATATACGACGTATTGAGAGGATGTTGGTTCGTTATGGTGAGCGTTTTATCCAACGTATTTTTACGGATATTGAAAGGACTAGATCCGAAAATCTTAAAAAAAGGTCTTCTTCTTATGCAAAAAGATTTGCTGCGAAAGAAGCATGTGCTAAAGCCTTAGGAACGGGAATCGCTTATGGTATCAATTGGAAAGACATGGGGGTAGTTAATTTGCCGTCTGGAAAACCAACAATGCAATTAACAAGTTGTGCGCAAGTGCAACTTCAAAAGTTATTACCTCCTCATCATGATGCAGTTATTCATCTCAGCATAACAGATGATTTTCCTTGGGCGCAGGCATTTGTTATTATCGAAGCACTTCCACGTGGATAGATAGCGTGAGAGATTGTGCTTTTGTTATTTGAATATTATGATAAAAAAAGTTATATCTGAGATGAGAAGGCAGTTGGTGATGATCCAAAAAGATAAAGTGCATAAAAAAGAAAAAAAAGGTGGAATTCTTGAATTTATCTCTGTTTTAATACAGGCTTTGCTTTTAGCCGCGTTTATTAGAGCAATTTTTTTTCAGCCTTTTAGTATTCCTTCCGGTTCAATGCGTCCTACTTTGCTTGTGGGGGATTATCTGTTTGTTTCTAAGTATGCATATGGGTATTCTCGTTTTTCCCTCCCCTTTTCTCCTCCTATTTTTTCCGGACGTATTTGGGCATCTCAACCTCAACGTGGAGATGTCGTCGTTTTTCGCTTACCAAGTAATCCGAAGATTGATTATATAAAGCGCGTTGTTGGACTACCAGGTGATCGTATACAAGTTCGTCAAAGTGTTCTTTATATTAATGATGAGGCTGTTTCGCGTCACTTTATGGGAGAGATTGATAATTCTGATATAACAGAAGTGAACTATCCTGTTAAGGTTTATCGCGAGACAATGCCTAACGGTGTTAGCTATGATACACTTGATTTAGCTTTCATCCCCAAAGTTGACGATACAGAAGTCTTTGAAGTTCCTCAAGGACATTATTTTATGATGGGAGATAACCGCGACAATTCAGATGATAGTCGTTTGGATGTAGGCTATGTTCCAGAAGAAAATCTTATTGGTCGCGCGAGCGTGATTTTCTTTTCTATCAGTAATGGTTCAAGTGGTTGGCAGATTTGGCGTTGGCCATTTGATGTGCGTTGGAAGCGTTTGTTTTCTTTCATAAATACGGTTCATGATTTGCCGCTTATCAAGCAAGGAAACAACGATGAAACGTCTAATGATTGATCAGCTTGTCAAGCTGACGGGACATCGTTTTAAAGATGAAGAGAGATTAAAAAGGGCATTAACACACTCGAGTGTACAAGATTCGGAACAGGGGAATTATGAACGGCTAGAATTCCTAGGGGATCGGGTTTTAGGGCTTTTGATTGCAGAAATGCTGTATCAACTTTTTCCTCAGGCAAGTGAAGGTGAATTATCAGTCCGTTTGAATCATTTGGTCAATGCACAGACATGTGCTGATATTGCGCGCGAAATGAAGCTTCCTGATATGATCCACGTTGGTTTTGAGATGAGAAATTTCGAAGGGCGTCGTCTCATCAATATGCATGCAGATGTCGTGGAAGCTTTAATTGCTGTGATATATCTCGATGGAGGATTAGAAAGCGTTCGTCCTTTTATTCAAAGATATTGGCAAAGTCGGGCAAAAAAAATGGATGCTGGTCGACGTGATGCCAAGACAGAATTACAGGAATGGGCGCATATCCAAGGTAATGCACAACCACATTATCAGGTTATAAAACGTTCAGGTCCAGATCACGATCCTGTTTTTATGGTAGAGGTAAGTATTTCTGGGTTTGCTTCAGAGATTGGGCAGGGAAGTTCCAAAAGATATGCCGAAAGAATGGCAGCTGAAAAAATTTTGCGACGAGAGGGTGTCTGGAAAACAGTAGGAAAAAATGATCATGAGTGACGTTATGAAAATGCGTTCTGGATTTGTTGTACTTATTGGGATGCCTAATGCCGGTAAATCGACATTGGTTAATCAATTGGTTGGAACAAAGGTTTCAATTGTAACGCATAAGGTCCAAACAACACGCACTTTGATCCGCGGTATTATCCTTCATGACGATGTGCAAATTGTATTGGTCGATACACCAGGCGTTTTTCGTCCCAATAAGCGGTTAGAGCGGGCTATGGTATCTGCTGCTTGGGGAGGCGCTAAAAGCGCCGATGTCCTGCTCGTTTTAATTGATGCTCAAAGTGGCATTTCGGATGAAGTTTATATGATGTTAGATATTGTAAAAAATATGAAACAGGAAAAAATTCTTGTTCTTAATAAGATTGATACAGTTGTTAAATCGTCTCTTTTAGCGTTAACCGCTAAAATAAATGAACGTGTGAAGTTTGCACAAACATTTATGATTTCTGCTCTAAACGGTTCTGGCTGCAAGGATTTACTTCATGCGTTGAGTAACATGATGCAGGAGGGGCCATGGTATTATCCGGAAGATCAGGTTTCAGATATGCCCATGCGTCATCTTGCTGCTGAAATTACGCGTGAAAAACTTTTTCTTCGTCTTCATGATGAACTTCCTTATTCTTCAACTGTTGAAACAGAAAGCTGGGAAGAGCGTTCAGATGGTTCTGTTAAAATTAATCAAGTTATTTATATCGAGCGTGAGAGTCAGAAAAAAATTGTTTTAGGAGCAAAAGGCGATACAATTAAAGCGATTGGTCAAGCCGCTCGTAAGGAACTCATGGAAATTATGGATCAAAAAGTTCATCTTTTTCTTTTTGTGAAAGTGCGTGATAATTGGGACGCCGATCCAGAGCGTTATCACGAAATGGGATTGGATTTTTTAAAATAAGATTTTTAAAAATAATTTAATTAAAATGAAGTGGAAAGAGCAAGGCGTTATTCTTGGTACACGCCAATATGGTGAGACAAGTGTTATTCTTGAAATTATGACACGTGAACGTGGTCGTTATATGGGAGTGGTAAAAGGGGGACGTTCGCGTCGTATGGCCGCTCTTCTTCAACCTGGAAATTTTGTTGAGGCTGAATGGTGGGCGCGTTTAGAAGAACATTTGGGGATTTTTCGGCTTGAAGCTCTTGATTTGCATGCAGCTCGATTAATTTGTTTACCAGAAGCGCTTTATGCTTTGCAATTGATAGCTTTTCATTTACGGCTTCTTCCCGAGCGTGATCCCCATCCCATTTTATATGATATTTTACACATTTTTATGCAGAACTTTGATGAACCATTTATCAATGCGGAATTGCTGGTACGTTTTGAAATGCGGCTTCTTGAAGAACTTGGTTTTGGTCTTGATTTATCTTGTTGTGCTGCAACAGGTCGTCAGGAAAGGCTTTATTATGTATCGCCAAAGTCTGGACGGGCTGTTTGTGAAGAAGCAGGGGAACCTTGGAAAAAAAAGCTCCTCATTCTCCCACAGTTTCTTGTGCAAAGAGCAACCCGTCCTGCTGATTTTAGTGACATAATCAATGGTTTTATACTAACTGGATTTTTTCTTATGCGTCATGTTTGGGAGCCACGAGATATAAAGCAGCCATCAGTACGCATGAATTTGATACAATTGTTTAAGCGCCGATTTGGTATGTAAGCGTTAATTTGTTGATCTGATAATAATTGAATAGAATGGGAAAATGAAAATTTTAAAGACAATTGCTGAGGTTCGCCGATATACTTCAGAGAAGCGGCGTTTAGGTCTTTCGATTGGTTTTGTTCCAACAATGGGGGCACTCCATGAGGGGCATCTTGCATTAGTACAGTGTGCAAGGGCAAAGTGTGACTGCGTATTGGTGTCTATTTTTGTTAATCCAAAGCAATTTGGACCGCATGAAGATTTTGTGCAATATCCAAGAGACTTGAGGAGCGATTGTGCTTTATTAAAAACGGTAGGTGTTGAATGTGTTTTTGCTCCTTCTGTAGAAGAAATGTGGCCACTGGGAAATGAGACAATTGTGAAGGTGGAAAAATTATCACGTATTTTGATAGGAAAATTACGTCCAGGGCACTTTTGTGGTGTAACGAGTGTTGTTGCTAAGCTTTTTAATATTGTTCAGCCCGATAAGGCTTTTTTTGGAGAAAAGGATTTCCAACAAATTTTAATTATTCGGCGTATGGTTGAAGATTTGGCTTTTCCTGTTGAGATTGTTGGAGTTCCTATTTTACGTGAAGCAGATGGTGTTGCGCACTCTTCACGCAATCAGTTTTTAACATTAGAAGATCGTAAAGCTGCCAAAATTATTCCTGAAAGTGGGAAAGCAGCTGAAAAGCTTTACCATGAAGGTGAACGGTCAGTTGATAAGTTATGCAAAACCGTTCGTGATATTTTACAACAAGAAACGCGTGCAATCATTGAAGCAATAGATTTACGGGATATGGAAACTTTACGTGTGATCAAAGGAACATTGAATAAACCGGCGGTTTTACTCCTTACTGTCCGCTTTGGTGAGGTAAGACTTATTGATCAATATATATTGCAAGAGAAGGGTGAAAAATGAGTGTACATAAAACTGTCAAGCGTATAACGTCTTCCGAAATACGCTCAAGAAAGGGACAACAGCCGATTGTTTCTTTAACAGCTTATCAAGCTTATACTGCACGGATTGCTGATCCATATTGCGATATCCTTTTGGTTGGTGATAGTGTTGGCATGGTTGTATATGGGTTTGAGACAACGCTTCCTGTTAATTTAGATATGATGATTGCACACGGGAAAGCCGTGGTGCGTGGGTCTCAAAAAGCTCTTGTTGTTATTGATATGCCTTTTGGATCTTATGAGGAAAGTCCAGAGCAAGCTTTTTTAAATGCATCGCGCATTCTTGCACAAACGGGGTGTGGTGCAGTTAAGCTTGAAGGTGGCGTTTATATAGCCGAAACAATAGATTTTTTGTGTAAACGTGGCATTCCAGTGATGGGGCATATCGGTCTTACACCCCAAGCAATGAATCGTTTTGGTGGTTTTAAAACACAAGGACGCAAGGAGAATGATTGGCAAAGTATTGAAGCAGATGGAGCAGCGATTGAAGAGGCAGGTGCTTTTGCTGTTGTTTTAGAAGCAATGGTTGAACCTTTAGCGGTGAAACTGACAGATAAGCTTTCTATCCCTACGATCGGTATAGGGGCGTCCAATCAATGTGATGGGCAAGTATTAGTTATGGAAGATATGTTAGGTTATGGTGCCCATGTGCCAAAATTTGTTCGTCGTTATGGAAATCTTGAACAAGCCATGGAAATTGCAATCAAGAATTATGCAGAGGATGTTACCTCCCGTGCTTTTCCAGCGGATAATGAGGTTTATAAACTAAAATAAATTTCAGTTTAAGATCAGCAGTTTGAAAAGAGAACATTTGTTGTTTTGATAATGAATGTGCATTATTTCACGTATTTTATATGCAATTTGAGCTGTGATTTTTTCCATTTCTTTAATGGAGTCACGCCTCTCGTGCAAAATAGAACGCCATTGGGTCGCTAATTCACGTGCTTTTTTAAAGAAAGCTTTCTTAAGGCACCCAATCCCATTTTGCGACGGCGTTCGTGAATGCTATAACGGTAAGTCCCCTATGAAGTGTATAAAATTTATAGAGACTCCCGTCTTTACGCTTCATAAGAGAGCAAGCCGGTATCATCACACACTTTGCCAATTTTCAATGTTGCGACAGCGCTTAGCACTTGAGATGGTTCATAAGAGGCATTTTAATTTTTTCTTTATAAACAGATTTGAAATGAGTGAAGCTTACGATATTAGGAGTTCTCATTCAAAATGAAAAAACAATGAATTATTATTATAAGTCAGTGTGATGAGTCTGTAATGACAAGGAATCAACAATGCGAAGGGGCTATAATCTTTGGACATCCAAGTCATTAAAGCGCGTTAAAAATGCGTTTTCAATGTGTTGGGTAGAATAGGGGGATAAATTAAGATCATCGGGTAAAATATTATTGGGAGAGCCAAAATAGCGAAGGGCTTCTTCTGTATTAAATCCGGCAAGCGTAATCGCTTCATAATATGCAGCGATACGATCGGCTTGTTTAATTTTTTTTAAAAGTTTTTGAGAAAGATCAACGGGAAGAGAAAAACGCATGTGGATAGCATCTTGGATGCGCTTTTCAACGCGTTCATATTGTTTTCCTATGACAGCTTTAAAAGGGGAAATCATATCACCGATGACATATTCCGGTGCATCATGAAGAAGAGCATAAAGACATTCGTTGCTCTGCGATTGTGGGAAAAGTTTTTGAAATATTTGTTCAACCAAAATTGAATGTTGTGCAACAGAATAAGCATGTTCTCCTCGTGTTTGACCGTTCCAACGTGCTACGCGAGCAAGTCCATGGGCAATATCTTCAATTTCAACATCAAAAGGAGAAGGGTTGAGAAGATCAAGTCGCCTTCCAGAGAGCATTCTTTGCCAAGCACGTGCTTCTCCATTTTTTAATAATTCAGCTTTAGCCATGAGTGTTTTCTATAGTATTTTCAGGAAAGGTAAAATTCATATTTTCAGCAATGCTTATAGTGACAGGAATGTTTTTTACAGTAAAGGGGATGTTATGATCCACAGCATCTTTGACGTGGTCAATACGCATTAAAGCAAGAGCCTCATTTTCTACACATGTTCCCAAGTAGCCAAGCACTTTTGTTCCTGCTTCAATACTAGATTGAGGGGTTAATTTACACTGGCCTTTTACAATAAAAATACGGCGACGTGCTGCTCGGCGGTGGTGCATTCGTGAAACAACTTCTTGTCCAATATAACACCCTTTGTTGAATGCAAGTCCATTGATTTGATCGTAATTAATATCATGAGGAAAGACTTTACCAACTTCATAATCTTGACCACTTTCCGCAATTGCATAACGGATACGCAATTGATTCCACAGGTTATGATATTCTGAAGCCAAAAAAGATGTTTTGCCATAGATTCGTATTATTTTTTCTTTTTCTGGGAATCGTTTATCAACAAAACCTGAATCAAAATTTAAAGTATCTGATTCATTTTTCCAAGAAACTGTAACAAGTTCTTGGAATGGTTGTGTAATTTCTATTTTTTTACGCAGTTTATAAAGCAACAGACGCTTGTGGAATATATCAGCTAAAGGCATGATAATATCAATCAGATAACCATCTTCTTTTTTGCCAATAAGAAAATCAGCAAGAACCTTTCCTTGAGGGGATAAGAGAGCTCCAGGGAAAATTTCTTGCGGGCTGATTTTTTTTACATCTGTCGTGATCAGGGATTGCAGAAAATCTGTTGCTTCTTCGCCTGTAATTTGAATAATTGCGCGATTTTTTAAGCAAATGGCATTTTGTTTTTCAATCATGGTTCTTGCCTTTCTGCTCAAAGTTACATAATCGATAAGAGAGGAATATGTAAGGAGCGTGGCTATGTTTAAAACATTTGATACAATTTTTAAAGGTGCAACACTTGTAAATCATGATGGAAGAAGCAAGCGTGATATTGGTGTTACAAATGGCCGTATTGCTGAAATTGGCGACCTTACATGTGCATCGGCAGGTGAGGTGATTGATTGTACGGGGCTTCATATTTTACCAGGAATTATTGATAGCCAAGTGCATTTTCGTGAGCCAGGAAATGAATATAAGGAGGATTTGGAAAGTGGCTCGTATTCTGCTGTGTTAGGGGGGGTTACGGCAGTTTTTGAAATGCCTAATACCAATCCATTGACAACATCAGAAGAAACATTAAGCGATAAGGTTCAACGCGCATTTCATCGAATGCATTGTGATTTTGCATTTTGGGTTGGAGGAACGCGTGAAAATGCTCATGAACTATCTGAATTAGAAAGACTTCCTGGTGCGGCTGGAATTAAAGTCTTTATGGGATCCTCTACCGGTGATCTTTTGGTTGATGATGATGAAAGTGTACGCCTTATTTTGAAAAATACACGCCGTCGTGCGGCTTTTCATTCTGAAGATGAAGCGAGGCTCAAAGAGCGTAAAGTATTGCGTATTGAAGGGGATGCATCATCACATCCGATTTGGCGTGATGAAGTTGCGGCATTAAAATGTACGCAGCGTTTGGTAAAAATTGCGCATGAGACGAAGGCTCGGATTCATGTGTTACATCTTTCGACAGAAGAAGAAATTGATTTTCTAAAAAAACATAAGGATGTTGCAACAATTGAAGTGACACAACACCATTTGACGCTCACGGCTGATGATTATAAGAAGTTTGGTACATTAATTCAGATGAATCCGCCTATTCGTGAGTCGCGCCACCGTGAAGCTCTTTGGTACGGTGTTCAACAGGGGATTATTGATGTTTTAGGCTCAGATCATGCGCCTCATACTTGGGAAGAAAAGCTTCAACCTTATCCTTCTTCACCTTCAGGAATGACAGGTGTGCAAACAACAGCAGCAATTATGTTGACACATGTGAATGCAGGAAAGATATCTCTTGAGCGTTTTGTTGATCTCACGTCACATGGCCCTAGTCGTATTTTTGGTATAAGCTGTAAAGGACGCCTTGCTGTCGGATACGATGCTGATTTAACCATTGTAGATCTTAAGCGAGAAGAAATTATTACGAATGGCTTAATTGGTTCGCGCGCCGGTTGGACACCTTATGATGGTAAAAAGGTTAAAGGTTGGCCTGTTGGGACCATTATCCGTGGTATGCGTGTGATGTGGGAAGGTGAAATTGTTACTTCTTCACAAGGAGAGCCTGTTAAATTTATAGAAACTTTAGTGTAAACAAATTAAAATTATAAGCATGCCGTAAAATACCATCTTTTAGAGCGGTGATATAAGGCATGCTAGCTCCCTTGGCACATAAGTATTTTTTTTAATGCGCGGTGAATATTTTTAGACTTGTTTGTCAAGCCTTTAGTACTTTTAGTTTAAGTAATAACATGGGTGAGAAGCCAAGAAGAATCTGTTCAACAAGAACCCAGCCTATTGATAAACAAGCTCTGAGGGTGGGCAGGAAGCCAAAGAACGATTTTGTTCAGAGGAAAGACGCTCACAAGAATAAAAACGTGTCGAGGAATTATTTTTCAAAAATTTCTCTATTTTCAGAGTAGGTTTACAGCTTCCCTCATTTGCGAGAGAACATGGTTGATATTGCTGAGATTGAAGAAGATACTTTTTGTATAGATTAATTATTTATAATGCATGAGGAGTTTTTCGGATAAAGTTCTTCCTTCCTCAACGTATCTTTGATTGGCTTCAATTGCTGCTTGTGTACAATGATGATAATTTTCTGAGAAAGCACGGTATGCTTCATTAAACGCTTCATAAAAATAAGCGCGTCTTTGTGGGATAGGTTTTTCTGCTTCAATCAATGCGTTCATGTAGTCATACCATTGGTTTGTTGGAGTCTCGCAAAGATTTTGAAGAAAATGCAGTGATCCTAAAACTTCCGCTAGTCGGAGTAATTTTTTCTCATAAGGTGGAGATTGTTGCGCAAAGGTTGGCATTGAACTTACAATGAATATTAAAATAAGGATGTTTATCAATCTATTACGCATTATTGTTATTGTTTTCCTTGAATAAAACTCTGTACAAATAAAATAATTGTGTCATGAAGACGATGTCAAAAAATAGGGATAATTATTACATTATTCTCAATTATTGCTTATAAAATATAGGGCGTAAGAGGCAGTAAGGAAACCATAATGGAATATTGAAAATACTAACGGAGTTTTTTTATGATTAAAAATTTAAGACTTGCTTCCTGCAATCTATTTTTCACATAAATTTATAGTGTAACGCCTATAAAATTTTTTTAAAAGCTCGTTTTCTTCAAGGAGGGAAAAATCTCTATCTACAGAATGCTTTTATCCATCAAATAAAATAGATTGTTTTTATGATAAATGATGGATACAGCCGTGAATACAATGGGAAAATGGTAAGAAGAATTTACTATAAGATAAAAGTTTTTAGCCTAAACCGCATAATACGATAATTTGAGATAAGATACATCTAAAAGGAGCGGTGCATAATATCGTCCATGGAGTCAATAATGAAAGAGTTGCGATTTTATAATACGCTGACACGTAAAAAAGAAAATTTTACGCCAATAGATGCGACAAGAGTACGTCTTTATGTTTGTGGACCGACAGTTTATGATTATGCACATATAGGAAATGCACGCCCTGTCATTGTTTTTGATATTTTATTTCGTTTATTGCGTCATGTTTATGGTAATGAGCATGTTCTATATGCACGTAATATTACAGATGTTGATGATAAAATTAATGCACGAGCAGCTTGCGAATATCCAAACTTGTCATTGAATGATGCTATTCGTCAATTAACAGAACGTACATATTTCCAGTTTCAACAAGATACCATAGCACTTGGTTGTCTATTGCCAACCAGTCAGCCGCGCGCAACCGAGCATTTAGAGGAGATGCGCTCTTTAATTGAAAGGTTGCTTGAAAAGGGGCACGCTTATGAAGCGGAAAATCATATATTATTTTCTGTAAGTAGTATAAAAAATCCTCCCCATTATGGGGCATTTTCAAATCGTTCTTTAGATGAAATGAGGGCGGGGGCGCGTATCGATGTTGCTGCTTATAAAAGGGAAGAGATGGATTTTGTTTTATGGAAGCCTTCTGTGGAAGGAGAACCAGGTTGGGAATCACCGGGCGGAATTCCTGTTTTAGGTCGTCCAGGTTGGCATATTGAATGTTCTGCAATGTCAATGGCAAAGTTATTAGCGCCCTATGGTGGTGGTTTAACTTGTGATGATCCCACCGCCAATATTTTTGATATCCATGGTGGTGGACTTGATTTAATTTTTCCTCATCATGAAAATGAGATTGCACAAAGTTGTTCAGCTTTTGGGACGGAACGAATGGCTAATTTTTGGATGCATAACGGCTTTTTACAAGTTGAAGGTAAAAAGATGTCGAAAAGCTTTGGCAATTTCATAACTATTCGTTCTGTTTTAGAGAATAATTTTTTGGAGTTTAATGGTATTTTATCCGATGAAATGAAGCAAAATTGGGCTGGTTTGTCTGCGCGTTTTTCGATGTTGCAAACGCATTATCGTGAACCATTAAATTGGACAGCGCAGCGTTTAACACAATCGAGCAGCGAACTATATCGTTGGTATGAATTGCTTCGCAGCAAAAAGAGTGAGATGAAAAACAATGAAGTAGTTGATGATACTTTGATAGATGCACTTAGTGATGATCTTAATACTCCAAAAGCACTGACTCTTTTGCGAAAATTTTATAAAGAAGGAGATGCTTTGGCTCTTGTTAATGGGATGAATTTATTAGGACTGTTACGAAAAGAATGGATTAAAGAAATAGACTGCCCATTATTTACAAGAAAAACTTTTCTTGATTCAAAATTTATTGATCAGCGCATTGCCGAAAGACTAAGACTTATCCATAATAAAGAGTGGGAAGCTGCGGATACAATTCGTGATGAGCTTGCAGCTGAGGGGGTTCTTTTAAAAGATAGTAAGGATCCGCAAAGTGGTAAGCGCATAACCGTGTGGGAAATAAAGCGACACTAATGTCTCTATTCCAGCAGCTCTCATAAAAAAGGAGAATATGATGGAATTTTTATATCATTATGGGTATGTCGCACTAAAATTAGTTGTAGGCCTTATCGCTTTCCTCTTGATTTTAAGAACCACAGGTCGTGGTAGTCTTAGTCAAATGACGCCAGTTGATTTGGTAAGTAATTTTGTGATGGGAAGTATCATTGGAGGCGTTATTTATAGTCCGGATGTTAGCAGTATTCAATTGTTGATCGTCTTATTTATTTGGCAGACTTTGGTCACCACTCTTAATTTTCTGATGCGCTATTCAGTTTTTTTTCGTCGTCTCATTGCAGGACGACATATTGCATTGGTTTTAGACGGAGTATTTCAAGTGGATAAGATTAAAAACTTAGGTATCAGTGTGAATGATCTGATTACAATGTTGCGTATTAAAGGCTGTAGTTTACACGAAGCTGCTTTCGTTCGTTTAGAAACCAATGGCGATTGTTCCGTTATTAAAAAGGAAGAAGGAAAGAAGTCTATCATTTTAATACAAAATGGCGAAATTCTTGATAAGGGGCTGAAAGAGATTGGTAAAACAAAAAAGTGGCTTCATGCAGAACTGAAAAAAAAGCATGTAAAAGTTGAAAATTTATTTGCAGCAGAGTGGTATGAGAATACAGACCCAAATAATAAATTATATAGTGGATTATTTCTTGTTCCTCTTTCAAAAACAGTCTAACTTCAAACAACGAGTAGGTATAGCTTATTGGAAGCATAATGAAGAGATGAACCTATAAACAACCACAGGGGGGGTGTTTTGCCTTTTTCGTGTGGATGATAGAGAAGTAAGGGCTTTATGAAACGTAATGAAATAACAAAAACTGTATCATCGGATACGGGGAAAACTCTGCGTACACTTTACAATTTATGGCCTTATATGTGGCCAGTAGATCGGCGTGATCTAAAAATGCGTGTGCTATGGGCAATATTTTATCTTGTTTTAGCCAAGTTCGTTCTCATATCTGTACCGTATTTCTTTAAATATTCTACGAATGTGCTTGATGCCAGCTTTCAGTTACCTGAATGGTTTCCATCCAATTGGATTATTCCCATCATGCTCGTTTTGGCGTACAATGTTGCACGTATTATGCAGGCTGGATTAAATCAATTACGCGATTCTCTTTTTGCCACTGTTGGTCAATATGCTGTTCGTCAATTAGCTTATAAAACCTTTGTACATATTCATGAATTATCTTTGCGATTTCATTTGGAACGCCGAACTGGTGGGCTTTCTCGCGTGATTGAGCGTGGTACAAAAGGAATTGAAGCTATCGTAAGATTTTCAATTCTCAATACAATACCGACAGTTTTAGAATTTATATTAACAGCACTTGTATTTTACATAAGTTATGGGTGGTATTATCTTCTCATCGTTGTTGTAACGGTTGGGTTATATACCTTGTTTACCATTAAGGCGAGTGATTGGCGCATTCGTATTCGGCAACAAATGAATACAGCGGATACTGAGGCGAATACGCGCGCTGTTGATTCTCTCTTGAATTTTGAAACGGTCAAATATTTTAGCAATGAAACTCTAGAAGCTGATCGTTTCAATGCTTCTATGGTATGTTATGAAAAAGCTGCAACAAAGATTTGGACATCATTAAGCTGGCTTAATTTTGGTCAGGCTCTTATCTTTGGTATTGGAATGACGATCATAATGCTGATGTCAGCTTATGAAGTTTATTATAAGACACAAACTTTAGGAGACTTTGTTTTTATTAATGCACTTTTAATGCAACTTTCCATTCCACTGAATTTTATTGGTTCAATTTATCGTGATGTTCGACAAGGTTTAACGGATATTGAAGCGATGTTTGATCTTTTAGATGTTCAGCAGGAGATTGTTGATAAATCGGACGCCAAACCGTTAGAGATAAGCGATGGGACCATTCGTTTTCATCAGGTAAAGTTTTCCTATGATTCAACGCGTCAGATTCTTCGAGATATTGATTTTGAAGTCTCTGGAGGAAAAACAGTCGCCATTGTCGGTCCATCGGGTGCAGGGAAATCAACTATTTCTCGGTTGCTTTTTCGGTTTTATGATGTTGATTCGGGCTCTATCACAATTGACGGGCAGGATATTCGTGATGTAACACAAAAAAGTTTGCGCGAAGCAATAGGCATGGTACCACAAGATACGGTATTATTTAATGATACAATTGCCTATAATATTTGCTATGGGCGTCCAAGTGCTACAGATGAAGAGATGCGCAAAGCTGCTGAAATGGCACAGATATCAAAATTTATTGAGATATTACCAGAAGGTTTTCAATCTATGGTAGGAGAGCGTGGTCTCAAATTATCAGGTGGTGAAAAACAACGTGTGGCTATTGCACGGACACTCTTAAAAGCCCCCCCACTTCTTATTCTAGATGAAGCAACAGCGGCTCTTGATACGGCGACAGAACAGGAAATTCAACAAGCATTGGATATTGTAAGCCGTGGACGTACGACATTGATTATTGCTCACCGTCTTTCTACGGTTATCAATGCGGATGAAATTTTGGTTCTTAAAAGTGGTCGTATTATTGAAAATGGGACACATACAGAGCTTTTACGCAAGAAAGGTCTCTATGCTTCAATGTGGAATAAGCAGCTTGAAGCATCGCAAGCTGAAGAAAAATTACGTAAGATGCGTGAAGAAGATGAGATGAGTATTGTTAATCGTAAAAAATAAGGTGGGAAAAATGTAATCTATATCTTTATATGGGGTGATTGATTAAATAGATAAAAAGACACAAGAGGAACAAAAAGATTTATTGCTTGTTTAAGTTTACAATGAATAGGAAATTATATGAGTATTCTACAATCTGTCCATAATAGCTTTGTACCGATTCATAAAGAAGGTTATCCTTTTATTGTAGCGTTTTTTATTATTTCGCTCATTCTTGGTTGGATATGGAGTCCGTTTTTTTGGTGTGGTCTTATTCTCACGGTGTGGTGTATATACTTTTTCCGTGATCCAGATCGTGTGATCCCTTTGAATTCAAATTGGGTGATGTCGCCTGCTGATGGGCGTATTTCATGTGTGGAATCATGTGTTCCACCTGAAGAATTAGGATTAGGGAAAGATGAAATGACCCGTATTTCCATTTTTATGGATGTTTTTTCATGTCATATCAACCGTATTCCTATAAGTGGTACAGTAGAGTCTATCGTTTATCATCCAGGTCGCTTTACCAATGCTGAGTTTGATAAGGCTAGTCAGTTTAATGAGCGTAATGGGGTGGTAATTGATAGTAAACATGGTAAAATTGGTATCGTACAAATAGCGGGGATGGTTGCTCGTCGGATTGTTTGTTGGTCAAAAGAAAACGCTTCCGTTATCACGGGTGAGCGATTTGGATTAATTCGTTTTGGTTCTCGCCTTGATATTTATATACCAACTGAAATGAAATTGCGTGTTGCAGTTGGACAGACAGCAATTGCTGGAGAGACGGTTTTGGGTTCTTTTGATGATAAGAATGCCACAACGGATTTCAGATATGATTAGGACACACAATGAAAAATTTTTCGCCGTTTTCTTCATTCAATCCTGAGGGGCAACATGATGATGTTGCAAATCGTCGGCGTTCACCTATCCCAATGCGGTATGTTATTCCCAATATTATTACTATTTTAGCAATTTGCGCAGGGATGAACAGTATTCGTTTGGCTTTTGAGCATCGCTATGAGGCTGCTATTTTAATGGTGCTTTTGGCTGCAATTTTAGATGGTGCTGATGGTCGCATTGCGCGTTTAATAGATGGTAGTTCATCTTTTGGGGCACAGATGGATTCCCTTGCTGATGTTATAAATTTTGGTGTTACTCCTGCCCTTATTGTTTATTCCTTTATCTTAAATCAAGCGTATCACATTGGTTGGGTTGCAGCCCTTGTTTATTGTGTTGCTTGTTGTTTGCGATTAGCACGTTTTAATGTGATGTTAGATAATCCCAATATACCTAAGTGGCAGAAAAGTTATTTTGTTGGTGTTCCAGCACCAGCAGGAGCGTTATTACTTTTATTGCCTACGTATTTAGGTGCTCTTGGTTTGGTACCTAATTGGGGGTGGGCATTATTTTTTAGTCTTTATACTGTAATTATTGCTTTTCTTTTGATTAGTCGTTTACCGGTATGGAATGCAAAAACAATTGATCAAAATTTAAGGCGTGATATCGTTATACCGTGCATGTTGGTCATTGTTATTTATGTCGGTTTTCTTGCAACTTACACGTGGAAAACTTTATTGATTACGGCTATTAGCTATATGATCTTTCTCCCCTGTAGTTTTGTTGCTTATAATAAACGCGCGGCTTTAGAAGAGAAAGAGGCTGACGCTAAAGCTATCCAAGAATCATAAAATGTTACATTTTTTTTGAGTAGCAAAGAAAAGAGAGATCCAAACTATTTACCTCTCAGATGTGATCAATCAGGTATATGATAATCTACAAACCGATTTTTACGGACATTAAAGAGTTTTCCAGTTTCCTTTAAATCAGGCGACAGCAAATGGATTATTTTTTTTGCAACCTCTTGTGGTGAAGGAAGGGTTTGTGGATCTTCACCAGGCATAGCTTCAGCGCGCATGGCAGTTCGTGTGGCACCAGGGTTGACACAATTAATCTTAATAGGAGTTTGTTTAAGTTCTTCTGCCCAACAGCGGGCAATCATCTCTAAAGCAGCTTTAGAAGCGGCATAAGCTCCCCAGAAAGGGCGTGCAACGTGTGCAACGCTTGAGGATAATAGGATGGCTCGTCCAGCATCAGATTCACGTAATAAAGGCTCAACGGCTTTCATTAAGCGCCATTGGCTGATAAGGTTTATTTGAAAAACATCTTCAAATACCGTATTTTCTATATGCGCTATTGGTGAAAGTGTTCCAAGGATTCCTGCATTAGCAACGATAATATCGAGTTTTTTCCAGCGTTTGGCAATTGAGATAGCAAGAGCATCGATGTTTTCCATATGATGCAAGTCAAGTGGAACAAGGGTTGCATGGGCACCTTTTTCTCGGATTTGATTATCCAATTCAGTAAGTCCACTGACTGTTCGTGCAAGAGCAATAATATGAGCGCCGCGTGCAGCAAGCTCAAGTGCCAAATAATAGCCAATCCCTCTTGAGGCACCCGTAACAAGTGCAACACGCCCATGGAGACTAAAGTCATATTTTGCTATCATTAATCTTTTGTTTTAAGAACAGATGATTGATGAATTTTGGAGAGGTTTTCTTGATCAACCAGATGAGTAGGGTAATATCCAGTAAAATAATGATCAGTAAATTGTGGATCAGTGTTATTTCGTTTTTCCCCTGCTACAGCAAGATACAATCCATCCGTTGAAAGAAATTCTAATGAATCTGCTCCAATAAAATCACACATAGATTTTAAATCTGGATATTGATTTGCTAAAAGACTTTCAACTTTAGGTGTATCAATGCCATAAAAATCCGGATAGAAAATCATAGGACTAGAAATGCGCATATGCACTTCTTTTGCTCCGGCATCGCGGAGCATTCGCACAATTTTGAGGGACGTTGTTCCACGGACAATAGAGTCATCAACCAAAATAACGCGTTTTCCCTCAATAACAGGACGGTTTGCAGAATGCTTTAACTTGACGCCAAAAGCGCGAATTTGTTGTGTTGGTTCGATAAAAGTACGGCCAACATAATGATTACGAATAATACCAAGCTCAAAGGGAATTCCAATTTCTTGTGCATAGCCGATTGCAGCGGGTGTTCCTCCATCAGGAACAGGGACCACAACATCACCCTTACAAGGAGCTTCCTGTGCTAAACGAATCCCCATATTTTTGCGTGTTGTGTAAACACTACGCCCTCCAACGATTGAGTCAGGACGGGCAAAATAAACATATTCAAACAAGCAAAGTTTTTCTGGTTTTTCATTTTCTGGTTTTATAATTTTTTTAGTAATTTCGCCATTTTTTTGTATTTCACATATGATAATTTCACCATTTTTAACATCACGGACATATTTTGCTCCAATAATATCCAGTGCACAAGTTTCAGAACAAAAGATAGGCTTACCATCAAGTTCCCCCATCACGAGGGGTCTAATTCCTGTTGGATCGCGTGCAGCGATAAGCTTTGTACGTGTGAGCGCTAACATAGCATAGCCACCTTCTACTTGCCGAATCGCATCAACAAAACGATCAGAGGATGATTCATAACGTGAGCGGGCAATAAGATGGAGAAAAACTTCTGAATCTGATGTTGATTGACAGATGGCACCAGAAGCGATGAGTTCACGGCGCAATGTAAGACCATTGGTAAGGTTACCATTATGAGCAATAGCAATACCTCCCGCTTTTAATTCAGCAAAAAGCGGTTGAACATTGCGTAATGCTACTTCTCCAGTTGTTGAATAACGGGTATGTCCAATAGCACGATTTCCTGGTAAACGTGCAAGTGTTGCAGGGTTTGTATAGTGATCACCAATAAGACCTAAATGCTTTTCTTGGTGAAACATTTTATTATGGTAGGAAACAATACCGGCTGCTTCCTGCCCGCGGTGCTGCAGTGCATGGAGTCCAAGAGCCGTTAATGTTGCTGCATCTTCATGCCCAAGAATACCAAAAACCCCACATTCTTCATGAAGAGTATCATCGTCTAATGAAAATTTCTGACAGGAAATATCGCTTTTTATCATCATATTCTTTCAGCTGTGATATAGAGGAATCATTAATATCACATTTTATATCATTTAGTTTTCTTTCTTCATGAAAAGCTATTCTTTATTTTTTAAAATCATCTTTTCATGAGATTGTTTCTCATGCGTATATTTATCCCTGTCTTCAAATAAATTTTCTGCCTTTTCGAGAATAGATCCAATATCTTTTGGGAGTATTTCCCAAACTTTTTGTCCTAGTGAATCTAAAATAGGTCTTGTTTTCGCATTTTTTAACCAGTTCGCTTGGTGCTCGGGTTTAATCAGTGCATTAACCAGCAACATACCGATAACCATGATAAGTAAACCACGAAGTGCTCCAAAAATAAAACCAATAGCACGGTCAAGGATACCAATTCGACTATCAATAATAAAATCGGAGATTTTCATTGTAATAATTGACGTAATAATAAGAACAATAATAAAAATTGTGATCAATGTTGTGACCAATGCAATCATTTTATTAGAGAGATATTGTTCAAAGAAAGGTAAGACAGGCTTGTATAAAAAAAGTGTCGTAACAGCTGCAACTGCCCAAGAAATCAATGATAACACTTCACGTGAAAATCCTCGAAGCATAGCAAGAAAAGCGGACAACAGGATGATTATTACGACAATTCCATCAAGGATTGTTATGATCATTTGTTTGTTCCTTATAAATAAAGTTGTGTTCTTTTAAGTCAGTATGCAAATATATTTTTTGTTATGCCATTTTTTGTTCTTATAGCAAGGATATTTTGTATTTTATATATTTTTTTCTATATTACTTTGCCTGTGGTGCAGGCCGTTTTTACTTGCGGTAAGGGCGGCAACAAGTTCGGGCAGGTCGGAGAAAGTTTTTTGTTGAAAATTGAGCGACTTCATCATTTCGGTTGTTGTTGTGGGATGAAATGCTCCCTGAAAGCCAAGTTTTTTTGCTTCATTGATGCGTTGTGCTGAATGTGCAACAGCGCGGGTAGCTCCTGAAAGACTGACTTCACCAAAATATACATAATTTGTTGGCAAAGGAATATTGGCAAGAGAGGATACCAAAGCGGCGGCTACAGCTAAATCAGCAGCGGGTTCTGATATGCGATATCCACCTGCCACGTTCAGATAGACATCATGCTGTCCAAAACGAATGCCACAATGGGCTTCTAAAACAGCAAGAATCATAGAAAGACGATTTCCATCCCATCCGACAACTGCACGTCTTGGTGTCCCAAGGGAAGAAGGAGCAACAAGCGCTTGAATTTCTACGAGTATCGGGCGTGTTCCTTCCATGCCGGCGAAAACAGCAGCGCCTGGTGCTTTTTCATTACGTTCTCCTAAGAACAATTCGGATGGATTTATCACTTCGCGTAATCCTTTATCAGACATTTCAAAGACACCAATTTCATCTGTTGGCCCGAAGCGATTTTTTACAGTTCTAAGAATGCGATAATGATGTCCACCTTCACCCTCAAAATAGAGAACGCCATCAACCATATGTTCAACGACTCGAGGACCAGCAATTTGCCCATCTTTTGTAACATGACCAACAAGAACAACAGCAGCTCCTGTTTTCTTGGCAAAGCGGATCATTGCTTGAGCGCCAATACGCACTTGTGTGACAGTGCCAGGTGC
Source organism: Bartonella sp. AP58NXGY (assembly GCF_042195785.1). NCBI lineage: Bacteria > Pseudomonadati > Pseudomonadota > Alphaproteobacteria > Hyphomicrobiales > Bartonellaceae > Bartonella > Bartonella sp. AP58NXGY. The sequence continues at coordinate 212,496 of NZ_JBHIOY010000003.1, forward strand.
TGAATCTGCTGTATCTGACCATAGAGTTTGAATCGAATCGATAATCACCATATCAAGGTTTTTATGTTCGCTTAAGGTTGCCAGAATATCTTCTACGTTGGTTTCAGCAGCAAGTTTTACTTCTGTATTGTTCGCTCCAAGCCTCTGTGCACGCAGACAAATTTGCGCAATAGCCTCTTCACCTGAGACATAGATGACATGATGTCCTTTGCGGGATAAAGCAGCAGCTGTTTGTGTTAGTAATGTTGATTTTCCAATACCTGGATCACCACCAACAAGGAGTGCTGATCCACGGACAAAGCCCCCACCGGTAACACGATCAAGTTCTGCAATACCAGAATGAATACGTGGAGCATCTTGGATATCTCCAGAAAGAGATGTAAGGGAAACGATGCGTCCTTTACGCGTATTCTGCTTAGGACCACTTCCTATGCCGCCATTTATATTTTCTTCAACAAGAGAATTCCATTCCCCACAGGCGCTACATTTCCCTGCCCAACGAGAATGGATGGTTCCGCAATTTTGACAGATAAATTGAATACGGTTGCGTGCCATGATGGTTTAGCCAATTTTCTCTGGAAGATAATCAATATCTTCTAGGTCACTGAATCGTGTGAAAGAAGACTGAAAGGCAAGAGATACGATTCCTGTCGGTCCATGACGTTGTTTTGCAAAAATAACATCAGCTTTTCCCATAATTTTCTCCATTTCATCTTGCCATTTTTGATGTTCCAAAGTGCCTAATTGGGGTTCTTCATTTTTGAGATAATATTCTTCACGATAGACAAATAAAACGATGTCGGCATCTTGCTCAATAGAACCAAATCCACCTAAATCTAAAAGTTTTGGGCGTTTATCTATTCTGTTTTCAACTTGATGTGAAAGTTGTGAAAGAGCAATAATAGGGATATTTAATTCTTTAGCTAATGCTTTTAATTTTGCAGTGATCTCTTGAATACGGTATTCAGATGTGTATTTTAAATCACTTGTCATGAGTTGGATATAATCAATAATTAAGACATCCAAACCATGTTTTTGCTTGAAACGCCGAGCACGGGCAGCCAGTTGTGAAACTGATATTCCTCCAGTTTGATCAATATAAAGGGGTGCCTTTTGGAGCTGATTTACCGTACGAATAATTTTTGAAAATTGTTCATCTGAAATATTACCACGTCGAATATCAGAAGAAGAGACTTCCGTTTGTTCAGAAATAATACGTGTTGCAAGCTGCTCTGAGGACATTTCAAGTGAGAAGAACCCTACAACGCCGCCTTCATTTTCTTGGATATTACCATTATGATTATAAGCATTGGCAATATTAAAGGCAATATTGGTAGCAAGTGAAGTTTTACCCATACCAGGGCGCCCCGCAAGGATAATTAAATCGGATGGTTGTAATCCTCCCATTTTTTCATCAAGTGTTTGAATATGAGTCGCTATCCCTGATATTTGCGAAGAGCGCTTTTTTGCAGCATCTGCTATATCAATAACTCTTTTAATAGCTTCATCAAGACTGTCAAATCCACTATCGCAGTCTTCTTTTTTTTCTAGCATAATTATACATTTTCCTTTTGTTATATATCAGTTTTTATGCAGTTTTATATCAAGAATATTTTGCATGTTATAGAATTTTCTCTGTGCTGTAGTATTTAAAACACTGCTTGTTTTTTTATATTGCGGTAATTAGGGTAATTTTTCAGATAGATTAGAAAATATTTTTGTTAAAAGGTTAGAGATTGTCCTATAAAGAGGAAATTTTCTGATATTTTACATAATAGCCAGTCTTGCGCAACATCAGCAATTATTTTTGAATTTAAAAACAAGAAAATGAGTGTCTTGTGAGAAGGAGTTTTTTAAAAGAAGGAACAATATAGAAAGATTTAGATTAGCTATAGATTTTGGATATATGTATCCTACTTGCAACGCTAAAAGATGTATGATCTTCTCATATTATTAAGATTAATATTTTTCAAGAGCTTTTTAGATAGCAAATAATGACGGCCAAAATCATCCATTTTCCTGCCCAACGAGAATGGATGGTTCCGCAATTTGACAGATAAATTGAATACGGTTGCGTGCCATGGTGGTTTAGCCAATTTGCTCTGGAAGATAATTGCTATCAGCCAAATCACTAAAGCGTGTGAAGTCAGATTGAAAGGCAAGAGACACGATTCCTGTTGGTCCATGACGTTGTTTTGCAACAATAACATCAGCTTTTCCCATAATTTTATCCATTTCATCTTGCCATTTTTGATGTTCCAAAGTGCCTAATTTGGGCTCTTCATTTTTGAAATAATATTCTTCACGATAGACAAACAGAACGATATCGGCATCTTGCTCAATAGAACCAGATTCACGTAAATCTGAAAGTTGTGGACGTTTATCTGTTCTATTTTCGACTTGGCGTGAAAGTTGTGACAGAGCAATAATAGGAATATTCAATTCTTTAGCTAAGGCTTTGAGTCCTGTCGTAATTTCTGTAATCTCTTGAACACGGTTTTCAGATGAACGTTTTGATTTACTTGTCATGAGTTGGATATAATCGATAATTAAAATATCCAAACCATGTTGCCGCTTGAGACGCCGTGCACGGGCAGCTAATTGCGTAATTGATATTCCCCCAGTTTGATCGATATAAAGCGGTGCCTTTTGGAGCTGGTTCACCGCACGAATAATTTTTGAAAATTGTTCATCTGAAATATTACCACGTCGAATATCAGAAGAAGAGACTTCTGTTTGTTCAGAAATAATACGTGTTGCAAGCTGTTCAGAGGACATTTCAAGTGAGAAGAATCCTACAATGCCGCCTTCATTTTCTTGGATATTGCCATTATGATTATAAGCATTGGCAATATTAAAGGCAATATTGGTAGCCAGTGAGGTTTTACCCATACCAGGTCGGCCCGCAAGGATAATTAAGTCGGATGGTTGTAATCCTCCCATTTTTTCATCAAGTGTTTTAATATGGGTGGCTATCCCTGATAATTGTGAAGAGCGCTTTTTTGCAGCACTTGCCATATCGAGTGCTTTTTTAATAGCCTCATTAAAATTTTCAAATCCACCTCCATATTTCCCTTTTTCTGCTAGCTCAAATAACTGATTTTCAACAGTTTCAATTTGTTGGGTAGGCGTAAGTTCTACAGGAGCATCAAAGGCTGTATTGACAACTTGAGTTCCAAGGTTAATCAAAGACCGGCGGATAAAAAGATCGTAAATGACGCGTCCATAATCTTCAGCGTTAATAATAGTGACTGCCTCAGTGGCTAAGCGAACAACATATTGGTATACGGTAATATCTCCAATTTTTTCTTCCATTTGAATATAGGGCTTGATTGTAACTGGATCTACAAGTTTTCCTGTTTTAATAAGGTGAGATAAAACATGATAAATTTTTTGATGCAATGGTTCAAAAAAATGTTCTGGTTTTAGAAAATCTGAAACGCGGTCAAGAGAATCATTGTTGATAAAGATGGCACCAAGCAATGCTTGTTCAGCTTCAATATTATGCGGAAGTTGTCGAAAAGAAGGGGAATCTTCTTTTTTTGAAGAGCTGACATTAACAACACTAGTTTCTTCCATAATATTTTTCCACTAAAATTCCAAGTTTAGCTACTTTAGGCGATAAATTGAAAGCCGTATAGTAAAAGAATAGAGCTACAAATCTTCATTTTAAGTTAAAAGCATATAATTTTTGAAACTCCCTTTGAATGGCTCATTTATCATGAGTGCATGAGTAATATCTATTTCTTATGTTTTAATTTTTAATATGTGATTCTTTAAGTGGTCGTTTTGATATTCTCAATTTAAGTATTTTTAAGCTACGTAATCTTAAAACTCCAATATAGGTGTAAGTAGAATGACTTTTCTATAATTGAAATTATTTCAGATAATGTAAGGATATAATCAACTTACCACTCATGTAAATTTTATCCTTAAGGGTAGAACTTTAAATCATTTTTGCTTCTATATTGGAAAATAAGGAGCATTTACTCTGATTGATATAATCATTTCTAGCATGCAATGTCTTTATATAACATGCCTATAATTTTTTCATAAAAATTAGATTCTTTATGTATAACAGTCATAAAATACTCAGTTTTAAGAAGTGAGTATTTTATGATCAATATTAAATGGAATAAAAACACAAAACAGAGAGCAAAAATAGTAATTAAGCTTCTTGATGAGGATTATTTATATCGTTGTCATTAATTTCCTCTGCCAATAATTCTTCCTGACTTTCTTCTAATAATTCTTCTTGAATATTATATATTTCTTTAGCCGAAGTGAGAGTTTCACCTTCTGCTTGGCGTTGTGCTTCACTGGTGGAACGCGCAACGTTAATAATCACAGAAATTTGAACCTCTGGATGTAAGCTAAGAGTGATAGTGTGAAGACCGATCATTTTTATTGGATGATTAAGTTCTATTTGATTTCTTCCAATAGAAAAGCCTTCATCTGTTATGATTTCAGCAATATCACGTGTTGACACAGAACCATAAAGTTGTCCTGTTTCACCAGCAGAACGAACAACAATGAATGATTGTCCATCAAGTTTTTCAGCAATTTTTTGCGCTTCGCTTTTGCGTTCAAGATTACGTGCTTCAAGTTGTGCACGTTGTATCTCAAAATGTTTTTTATTGGCTTCATTTGCGCGTAAAGCTTTCCCTTGAGGCAAGAGAAAATTACGTGCATAACCATCTTTCACTGAGACAATATCACCCATCTGACCAAGACGAGGAATGCGCTCAAGTAGAATAATATCCATAGTTTTTCCTTTCGAACAAATAAATTTAATGAAGTTTTTTACGTGATTGAATGTTGTATTGAATAGCAGCCCAAATACCCATCAAAAGCATCATGAAAGAAATAGGTGGAGAAAAAACAACAGTTAAAATAGCAATATAAACAAGAGAAAGTATAATAATACGACCGTTTACCCCTTTTGTAATATTGTGAAGATATGCTAGACCGCTAATTGATATAATGACAGTATAAGCAGAGCTAAAGACACGTGTACCCAAATTAAGAGAAGTGCTTAATTCAACCATTGACGCGATGGAAACAACAATGAAAATGACAATTCCAGAAATTGGAAGGCGAAGCATTTTGCTCCAATCATCGCGAGGTCTTTTCAGCCACTTCATATATTGGGCTATTATCATTGAAAAATAAAGATTACCAATGAGAAAAATCAAACTATAAACTGTCAGAGCGATAGCTGCTAAGGTTGCAGCATGCGCCATTAAAAAATCACTAACAGTAAGGATATTAACTTCTTTTAATGACTGCGATTGTTGTAGGGTTTGTACGATATTTTCAGTGATTGTTTTTGCAATGAGAGGGGTGTCTGGACGGGATTTTACATAGAGTCCAATGAAGGTTACTATCAGAGCAATAAAGTTGGTTAAATGAAAAATAACGGATGATAATGGGTACCATATCAGTGTGTTTTCTTTTTGCGCTGGTCGTGCAAGTCCAAGAAGCCAAGAGGCATAAACAGCAGGAAGAAAAGATAACAACATAAGACCAAGAGCAATATAGATATCAGCGGTTACGACAAGAACAACAGTAGCACTTATTAAGGCAACAAAGCTGGCAAATGTTCCTTGACCGAACGCAACAATAAAAATTGGCAATGAGAGAAAGCAGCCAAGAAAAAGAGAAAAAGAGGGCGCGATATTTGCAACGCTGATGATGGACATTCCTACAACAACAGCAAATAATCCCGCCAAAACGCCGGTTAATATCTTATAAGTACGATTTTTTTTCATTTATTGCTGTCCTGCTTTCTGCAGTTAGAGGTATATCAATACCCCAACTTTGATATTTTACAGCTCAATCTAATACACAATAAGCCATTTTTCTAAATCATACAAGAAGAGCAACCGGAGAGATTCTCCAGTTGCTAGAATGTATTGATAGTTTACTTTATAACATATGGAAGCAAGCCCAAAAAACGAGCGCGTTTGATAGCGTTAGCTAATTCACGCTGTCTTTTTTGACTAACAGCTGTAATCCGTGAAGGAACAATTTTTCCACGTTCAGAGATATAACGTTGTAACAATTTGATATCTTTATAATCAATTTTTGGTGCATTAATTCCTGAAAAAGGACATGTTTTGCGACGGCGATGAAAGGGGCGACGTGCAGAGTTTTGATTAGTATCAGTCATCATTCTACCCCTTCTATAGCATTTTCACGTTGACGACGCGGGGAACGAGAACGCTCCTCATCATGACCAATGTGGCTATTGCGATCAAGATGTGAGAGCATAGCAGATTTTTCTTTTTCATGTTTTTCTACACGAATGGTCATGTAACGCAAAACATCCTCATTGATGCGCATCTGACGCTCCATTTCAGCAATTGCTGTAGCTGGTGCATCAATATTAACCAATACATAATAAGCCTTACGGTTTTTTCGAATACGGTAAGCAAGAGGACGAAGTCCCCAATTTTCTACACGCCCAACTTTTCCACCCTGCGCTTCAATGACACCTTTGTAGAGACTCAAAAGTTCATCAACTTGTTGCGGTGCAATGTCTTGTCGGGCAAGGAACATATGTTCATAAAGAGCCATTGTTTTGCCTTTCTTCAATTAAATTTCACCGGTTTTAGCGCAAAGCCTCTGCGACTTGTCTTTTTTGGAAATCCAAAGAAGAAAGGACGCGTTTACAATTCGAGACATCTCAGAGCAGAGACACGGGAGGTCGGAAACATTGTATTTCCTACTGATTTCACAGCCCTCCGTTCAACCTCCAGCTAAAGGTCCGGCAACGAACACTCCATATCTACAGGTTATCTTTAAAAATAGCAAGTTTACGCACATAAAAAAATTGATTTATTAAATCTTGATATATTTTCAATATATTTCCCTCTTCTACAAAGAGATAGTTCTGTAACACTATAAAAATAAGGAGAGAAAAATGGACTTTTTAAACCAGATTGATGTTTCACTCTTTGAAATGTTTGTTGGCAATCATCAATCTTGGTCGATTTTAGTTTTGTTTAGTATTTTTTGTGCAAAGTTTTTAATTTACATCATTCCTATTCATCTTTTTGCGTTGTGGTTTTGTGGTAGAGAAAGGGAACGATGTGTCGTGCTAAGCATTTGCATGAGCATTTGTACTTCTCTTTTCATAGGCTATCTTATTTCTCTTTTTTACTTTCATCCACGCCCATTCGTTGTAGGGCTGACAACACCCTTGATTCAACATCGTGCAACAGCTTCTTTTCCTAGTAATCATGCCTTGACCATTGCATCTTATACAGCTAACTTTTATTTTTACCGATACAAAGTGGCTTTTAGATTTGCTGTGGTGTTTTTATTCTTAATCTGTTGGGCGCGCATCTTTGTGGGTGTACATTATCCTTTTGATATTTTAGCAGGTATAGTTTTAGGAAGTCTTATAAGTTTGAGTGTTATTCAGTTTATAGCACCCTATTTTCCTAAGTTTTTATATCAAATTCCGCCCTTAAAATATAATTTTAAGAGAGATATTCGTTCTAAATAAAGGACTTTGTCTTGATTTGTGCAGATGAATAAGGTCAAAAGAAAATAATTTAATTGCACAATTTAGGAGTTGATTAATGGGTGCAGCTTTTATTTTTCCAGGGCAGGGGAGCCAAATCGTTGGTATGGGGAAAGCGCTTACAGAGCAATTTGTTGCGGCGCGGATGGTTTTCGAGGAAGTTGATGATGCGCTGGGTGAGAAATTATCAGAGATCATTTTTGAAGGACCAGCAGATGTTTTAACCTTAACAGCAAATGCACAACCAGCATTAATGGCTGTATCCATAGCTGTCATTCGTGTAATGGAACAATTAGGGCTTCATATAGAAAAAAAAGTAAAGTTTGTTGCCGGTCATTCTTTAGGCGAATATTCAGCGCTTTGTGCTGTTGGTACGTTTAGTCTCACAGATACGGCAAGGCTTTTGCGTATTCGTGGCAATGCCATGCAGGCTGCTGTTGCGGTTGGTGAAGGTTCTATGGCAGCACTTATCGGTTTGGAAGAGCAAGTTGTGGAAGAAATTTGCCAGAATGTTTCTGGAGAAGGGCTATGCCAGATTGCCAATGATAATGGTGGTGGGCAAATTGTTATTTCAGGTCAAGCAAAAGCAATTGAGACAGCGGTAAAGATTGCATCAACAAAAGGTGCAAAACGTGCACTTCTTCTTCCGGTTTCTGCACCTTTTCATTCGTCTTTAATGCAGCCTGCGGCTGATGCCATGAAGAAAGCGCTTTTGACTGTTAACAAAATGCCCCCTATTGTTCCCTTGATTGCCAATGTTTCTGTTGCCCCAGAAAGTGATCCAGAACGTATTGCTACTCTTCTTGTTGAACAAGTGACTGGGAGGGTGCGATGGCGTGAAACAATAGAATGGATTGCTGCTAATGGGATTGATACGCTTTTTGAAGTTGGTTCTGGAAAAGTATTAACAGGTTTAACGCGTCGTATTAACAGAAATATAAAGGGGGTAACAATTGGAACAGTTGATGAAATAGAATCAGCGCTAGGAATGCTTGGCGTTTAATCTGTAGGAGTTAAAAATGTTTAAATTAACAGGACGTAAGGCTCTTGTAACGGGGGCATCAGGAGGAATTGGTGAGGCCATAGCACGTTGCTTCCATGCACAAGGAGCCATTGTTGGACTTCATGGAACACGTGAAGAGAAGCTTAGAGAAGTGGCGGCAGAATTAGGACAGAATGTTTTTGTCTTTCCCGCTAATCTTTCTGAACGCCAATCGATTAAACAGTTGGCTGAAGTTGCAGAAAGAGAAATGAATGGTGTCGATATTTTGGTTAACAATGCGGGAATCACCAGAGATGGTCTTTTTGTGCGTATGCAAGATAAAGACTGGGATAATGTTTTAGAAGTTAACCTAACAGCTGCTTCTCTTTTGACGCGTGAATTAACACATTCTATGATGCGTCGCCGTTATGGCAGGATTATTAACATCACATCTATTGTTGGTGTTGTGGGAAATCCTGGACAAACAAATTATTGTGCTGCAAAAGCAGGCTTGATAGGTTTTACTAAAGCATTAGCACAAGAAATTGCTTCACGAAACATCACTGTCAATTGTATTGCTCCAGGATTTATTAAATCTGCAATGACAGATAAGCTTAACGAAAAGCAAAAAGAACATATCATGGCTGCGATTCCAATGAAGCGTATGGGGAGTGGACAAGAAATAGCCGCTGCAGCTATTTATTTAGCGAGCGATGAAGCGGCCTATATGACAGGTCAAACACTCCATATCAATGGTGGAATGGCAATGATTTAAGTATTTTCTTGTATTCCACATTGATTTATAAGCTATATTATTTTAGATAGTAGCGATTGAAATGGAAAGATATATCGATTTCTTTAAAATGGTCGTTGATCAATTGATGTCGGAATGTCAGATTGGTTCATTTTGTAGGGGATATCCACAGGATGTTTTAAATTATTGCTAAAATCTTTTAAAGTAATGCATCTATTGCTTGATTAGATGAGCCGATATAGTTAACCAAATTATAGGAAAATATAAATTCGAGGATTTCAACATGAGTGATACAGTAGAGCGCGTTAAGAAAATTATTGTGGAACATCTTGGGGTTAATGCTGATAAAGTCGTAGAAAATGCAAGCTTTATCGATGATTTAGGGGCTGATAGCCTTGATACGGTTGAACTCGTTATGGCTTTTGAAGAAGAGTTTGGTGTAGAAATCCCAGATGAAGTTGCGGAAACGATTTTCACTGTTGGTGATGCAGTCAAGTTCATTGATAAAGCTTCTGCATGATGACTAAAGGGCAAAGGCGTAAATTGCTTTTGCCTGTATTCTTCGAAGCTCTTTTGAAAAAAGAGCTTTAAGAGGTGAAGTTTAGTGCAAGGTTAGAAGTTATGAGACGTGTTGTTGTTACTGGTTTAGGATTGGTATCTCCATTAGCCGGTAATGTTGAATATAGTTGGAAACGGCTTCTTGAAGGAAGAAGTGGTGTTCGACGTATCACTGAATTTGATGTGTCAGATTTGCCATGCCAGATTGCGGCGCGTATCCCCTTAGGGGATGGAAAAGAGGGGTCCTATAATGCTGATTTGTATATGGAACCTAAAGAGCAACGTAAGGTTGATGCATTTATTGTTTATGCAATGGCTGCTGCTAACCAAGCGCTTACGGATGCCGAATGGTTTCCTAAGAGTGATGAAGATCAGATTTGTACAGGTGTATTAATTGGTTCGGGGATAGGGGGAATTGAGGGCATTGTTGAAGCTGGTTATACGCTTCGTGATAAAGGTCCCCGTCGTCTTTCTCCTTTTTTTATTCCGGGTCGTTTGATTAATCTTGCTTCTGGTTATGTGTCTATTCAATATGGTTTACGTGGTCCTAATCATTCAGTTGTAACAGCTTGTTCGACAGGAGCCCATGCGATTGGTGATGCAGCACGTTTGATTATGTTCGGTGATGCGGATGTCATGGTCGCAGGGGGAGCAGAATCTCCGATAAATCGGATATCCCTTGCAGGTTTTTCTGCTTGTAGAGCTCTTTCTACTTGTCGCAATGATGATCCTGAACGAGCGTCACGTCCTTATGATGCAGATCGTGATGGTTTTGTGATGGGGGAAGGTGCGGCGGTTGTTGTTTTAGAGGAGCTGGAACATGCAAAAAAACGAGGGGCACGTATTTATGCTGAGGTTATTGGCTATGGTTTATCCGGTGATGCTTACCACATTACAGCGCCTTCAGAAAGTGGTGAAGGTGCGCAGCGTAGTATGATGGCTGCTCTTAAGCGTGCACAAGTGAATGTGAATGAACTTGATTATATTAATGCTCATGGTACATCAACGATGGCAGATTCCATAGAGCTAGCAGCTGTTGAACGTGTTTTAGGGAATTATGCATCACAAATTTCTATGTCATCAACGAAGTCATCTATCGGGCATTTACTTGGTGCTGCCGGTGCTGCTGAAGCTATTTTTTGTGTTTTAGCCATCCGAGATAATATAGCTCCAGCGACACTTAATCTTGACAATCCATCGATTGAAACGAAAATTGATCTTGTCCCATACAAACCGCGTGAACGAAAGATTGACACGGTTCTTTCCAATTCTTTTGGATTCGGTGGAACAAATGCATCTTTGGTAATGCGACGTTTTAGAGGGTAATAAGTATTTTCATTTAATTTCTTATTCTGAGTTTTTTACTTTATTATAAGGTGAATGAGAAGTAATAATATTGTATTTAATCGCTATTGAGGGTTTATGTCCGACGTGAAAAATGAAAAATCACTAAAGGACATAAGTGATTCCTTTTCGAATCATTTAGCAGATAGTCGTGACATGTTAGCACATAAAAAGCGAAAGAAATCATCTATCGTACGTAATCCATTGGTTGTTCTCGGCCATTTTTTTCTCATGCTGATTGTGGTTATACTTTTTGGCATAAGTATTCCTCTTTATATTGGAAAAAGTATTTTTGAAGAAAAGGGAAAAATTGAGGAAGAACAAGTCATTCTTATCCATCCGGGCACAGGAATTCGTGAAATTGCTTCAATGTTAGAAAAACGTGGTTTCATTCGATCATCGGATATTTTTGTTTATGGGGTCGGTTATCACCAAAAAACAACGCACCTGAAGGCTGGAGAATATTTAATTCCGGCACATGCTTCGATGCAGGATATTATGGATATTCTTGTGAAAGGAAAATCCATTGAGTATGCATTTACCGTACCAGAAGGTTTAACGGTTCAGCAAGTTTTCGATCGATTAGCTGCGAATGAAATTTTGATTGGAGACCTTCCAAAAAATTTGCCTCCAGAGGGCTATTTAATGACGGATACTGTTCGCTTTATTCGGGGGACAACGCGTAAAGAGATTGTAAACAGATTGCGTGAAGGACAGACAAAATTAATTCATGCTATATGGGCTACGCGTTCACCTGATTTACCCATTAAATCGATTGATGAATTTGTTATATTAGCCTCAATTGTTGAGAAAGAAACGGGAATTGCAGCAGAAAGACCAATGGTTGCTGCAGTATTTTATAATCGCCTTACAAAGCATATGCGTCTTCAATCTGATCCAACAGTAATTTATGGTCTCTTTGGAGGAAAAGGAAAACCATCCGGTCGTGCAATTTATCGTTCAGATCTTGAGAAGGAAACACCCTATAATACTTATAAAATTAATGGTTTGCCTCCAACAGCTATTGCAAATCCAGGTCGAGATTCTTTGAAAGCGGTGGCACATCCACCAAGCAGTGATGCACTTTATTTTGTTGCTGATGGTTCAGGTGGGCATGTTTTTTCTCGAACCTTAGAGGAACATAATATGAATGTTCGTAAGTGGCGAGAATTTAAGGCGAGAAATTAATTTATAATGATAATGTATCTGTTTGCATCGTAAAATGAAAATCCAAAGTATAGTAAAATTTTTTATAAGAATTATAAAAATCATTTTCTTGTATGCTACAAGAGAGGTTAGCATATGGATAAAAATATTTAAGAAAGAAGTAAATATACTGCTAATAAATTATTTTAATGGAAGAACAGGATAAGATTGAGGTCTAGCTGCTAAAGCAAATACCATTGGTTGGGAGAAACATTGAGGTAATGTATTATTTGAATTTTGAAGAAAAATTTATGAACAAAGTAGAGTGGTGTGATGACAGCCTTTGAAAGTAAATTCAGTGCCATAAAAACAAATCAACGCCGCGGTTTTTTATTTATTCTCTCTTCACCTTCAGGCGCTGGTAAATCAACAATTTCTCGATTACTTCTAAAAGATGGACAATTAGAGCTTTCCGTAAGTGTAACTACAAGGAAGAGGCGTCCCAGTGAAGTGGATGGACTCCATTATCACTTTATTTCAAAGGAAGAGTTTGAATATAAGCGTGATAGAGATGAATTGATTGAATGGGCAGAAGTTCACGGGAATTATTATGGCACTTTACGTGAAACTGTTGAAAAAGCATTGAATACTGGCCGTGATATGCTATTTGATATTGATTATCAGGGTACCAAGCAGCTGCAAAAAAAAATGCTAGGAGACACTGTATCTGTTTTTATTCTTCCACCATCAATGAAAGAGCTTGTTTCGCGTTTACATCGTCGAGCCGAAGATAGTCAAGATATCATCAATTTACGATTGGAAAATGCACGAACGGAATTGAAGCATTGGCATTCTTATGATTATGTTGTGATTAACGAAGATTTAGATCAATCTTTATCTTTTATTAAGTCGATTTATTTAGCTGAAACCACAAAACGCGAGCGCTGTTCTTATCTTGCCTCTTTTGTTGATGGGCTTATTGCTGAAAAGATCGATAAATGCCTTTCTTAAAAAAGAATGCAAAACAAAAAGTGCATTTTTTAGAGCACTAGATGCGCTAAAGTTACAAATTCAGAAACAGAGAGTGTTTCAGCACGGCGTCTTCCATCAATTCCAGCTTTTTCTAACAGCTCTTCACCTCCAAGTGTTTTGAGATTTTGACGAAGCATTTTTCGTCTTTGTCCAAAAGCAGTTTTTGTAACGAGGCTTAGTTTTTGTGCAGAGCAGGCAAGAGGTCGGGGGCGCGGAATAATATGAACAACGGAAGAGGTTACTTTGGGCGCTGGTATAAAGGCTTGAGGAGGAACATCAAAAGCAATTTTAGCAACGGTACGCCAACCAGCTAAGACACTAAGGCGTCCATAGTGAGCAGATTGAGGTTGAGCCGTAATCCGTTTGGCAACTTCACGTTGGAACATCAATGTCATTGACTCATAAAAAGGAGGCCATGGTTCAGACAAAAGCCAATTTAATAAGAGTTGTGTCCCAATATTATAGGGAAGGTTTGCAATAATGCGTGGTTTTTCTAGGCTTGTTTCAAAGAGTTTTGAGAAATCTTGCTTCAGTGCATCATTACAAATAACTTTTAATTTTTGAGGATAGTGTTTTTCTATTTCTATGAGAGCCGGTATACAACGTTCATCACGTTCTATTGCTATTACAATGGCACCCTTTGCCAGCAAGGCACGTGTGAGACCTCCAGGACCAGGCCCAATTTCAATAACAGGTTTTCCTTCTATATTTCCTGCTTGATGAGCAATTTTAGAGGTTAAATTAAGATCAAAAAGGAAATTTTGCCCCAAAGATTTATGTGCTTGTAATCCATATATATCAATAACCTCACGCAGAGGAGGAAGATTATCTATTGGCATGGGTTCAAACTATTTTTTGCAAGTTGATTTGCAAGTTTAAGAGCAGCAATAAAGCTTTCGGGAGAGGCTATCCCTTTATCGGCAATGTCAAAAGCAGTCCCATGATCTGGAGACGTACGAATAAAAGGTAAACCTAATGTAACATTAACAGTGGTATCAAAGTCTAATGTTTTGACAGGGATAAGGGCTTGATCATGATACATACAAATGGCAACGTCATATGCTTTTCTTGCGCATTCATGGAACATTGTGTCGGCAGGCAGCGGGCCTGCAATATCGAGACCTTTCTTTTTAAGATATTCAATAGCAGGAGTGATAACTTCAATATCTTCTTTTCCCATTGCTCCTTCTTCTCCAGCATGAGGATTAAGACCAGCAACAGCTAGTCGGGGTGACGTTATTTTAAACCGTGTTTTTAAGTCATATTCAGTAGTAAGTACCGTTTGAATAATTAAATCACGGGTAAGCTGTGAAGGAACATCTTTGAATGGAATATGAACAGTAATTGGTACCGTTTTTAATCGAGGTCCTGCTAACATCATAACGGGATGATAACATTTATGAAAAGCTTTATATGCCAAATCGGCTAAAAATTCTGTATGACCTGGAAATTGAAAACCGGCATCATAAAGATTTTTTTTTGCAATAGGACAAGTGATCAGTGCACATGCATGGCCACTTTGAATCAATTGAACACTGCGTTTAATCGCTTCAATGATTCCAGCAGCATTATTCGATGAAGGTATACCTAATTGATTACTTTGTTTGTTTTTTAACGGTATGATAGGAAGAGCGTTTTGAAAGTTTTTTACGGGATTACTGATTAAAACAGATTCCATTTCAGCATCAATCTGTAAAAAACGAGCGCGCGAACGAATCACATCTGGATCAGCGAGAAGCACAAAAGGCGGAACTTGGCGCTTAACACGCAAATTCCATGCTTTTAGCGCTATTTCAGGACCAATTCCGGCAGGATCACCACCGCTAACAACAAGAATAGCCATTATGAATTTTGAATACGCGCCACTCGCCGCAATTCTTCTAAATATTTCTCGCTTAATTCCTCAAGTTTTTGCGGGCTTCTTTTTTTACTATCTTGAAGAGCAAAGATCAGCCGTGCGACATAATCATCAGAAACTCTCTTTATTTTGCAGACAGCAATTGCTTCGATTCCATCAGATGTTTCTTGTAATTTTGTCATTTTTCCAGCAGGTGTTGCAAGAATAGCTTGTTCCCATGCACTGGGGAGTTGGGGCTCCAGAAACTTTCCTAAGTGACGGATAGTAACGTCTAAAATACCTTTTGCTTGATTGTGAGCATTTGCACATCCACGGAAATGTGCGCGAAAATTGCTTGCTTCTCTTTGACGTCTTTCAAAGATTTCTGAACGACGATGTGCAGGAATAACAAAAACAATTCTCTGTAATGTATATTCGTTGGTTGAAGGTTTTACACCACCATTTTTTAATATTCTGCGTACAGCTTCTTGTTCAGTAATCATACCAGTTTCAGATTGATAGCGTGCGTTAATAAGACGTCCCCATCCTATTTGTCCACGGATGTAATCTTTAAAGTGTTGCACAGTGATATCACTTTGGATCAGAATCTGGTTGAGCTGATCAATAGTCATATTATTTTGTGTTGCAAAATTTTCAAAAGCTTTATCAACTTCATCATTGCTTACTTCAACATTGCGGCGTTTTATTTCAATATCTTTCAGCTTTTCGTCGATAAGCTCTTTTTTAGCTTGTGCCACCAAATTGCCTTGCTTTTGTTGCAATCTCAGAAAAGCAAGGCGCCTTTGTATGTCATAATTTGTGATGGGGTTTCCATTAACTGTAACAACAATAGCAGTCTGCGCAAAGACCGTTGGAATCAAAAATTCATTTATTAGCAGGCTGCTTGCGCTCAAAGACGCAGTACAAAATAAAGCAAGAATACGCTTTTTCAATTTATTCATATAAATAAGCTTTCGCATTGTTTATTAATTCTCATCAACAACTTAAAATATACGTTTTCTTTCATAAAAACAATGATAAGTTAAAGTGCTTATACATTCTCTTTATAAATTTGAATCTATCTTTTTTCCGATATCTGCAATTGTACGCAGTGAAAAAGAAAAATTGAAGTTTTGCAAGGGTGTTTTTCTCCCTGGATCTGTTACCTGTTGATAACCAAATGTTAGCCCGAAACATTCATCCATATAACTCAAGCTAATTCCTCGCTTTATAAATGTACCAGATACTAAATCATAACCGGCGTTGCTATTAATGGACCAATAATCTGCCAATTTAAGTCCTGTTTGAAAAGAAATTTCTTGGCGCTCTTTTGGATATTCATAAGATGGTTGGTTTGCGATATAAGCATATTCTATAGAAGTCCAAAAATTTTGCCATTTTTGTGATGCTTCGATTTCACTACGGCGGATTTTTCCTGTTTTTTTGTCAAAGCGCCCACGCGTTTCTAAGGAAAAACCACTTTTATGAGTCGCACCAAACATTGCAACATAGTCTGAACGTTTTGCCTCTAAGCTAGAATGAGTGCCTACATTAACAAAGTCTTTTTCTGCAAAAGAATTCTTTCCTGCCAGATGAAAGGATTGTCCAATGAGACCATAAAGAGACCAATTGTCATTAAAGCTTCCAGAGTATCTTAGACCTATATTGGCTCTTGTGCCACCTTCTACACGATCATAACCAGAAAATTTATCCCGTTGAAAGAGAGTGGTTGCATCAAATACAAAGCTTTGAGCATCTTCGTTAGGAATTTGTCCGATATATTGTTCATTATTGCGTATAAAAATTTGTGCGGTTGGTTCTATAATATGTTTAGAATGATCAGCTGTAATGAGGAAAGGATAGCGTAGTTCTAACCCTGCTGTTGCCATGCCACGAATTGCTGAACCACGAACTTCGGATAACACAGTGTTTTTTATAGAAGAATCATGATTTTCACGTACATTGGTTGTAATGATATCAGCCCGTAGAGAGAGAAGAGGGGTTAAGATGAGTCCATTGTGTGTGTTGAAGCGCTTTTTCCACTGAAGCTCGTTTGTGAAACGCAAACTATTTCCAGCCATACCAGAAAGTCTTACTATGTTGAGAGGATTTCCGTTCTGGTCGGGTGAATTGAAGTCAGCATGACGACGATAAATTGATTGCATATTACTATGGAAGGTCAGTTCTCCATTATAAATGGGTTCATCTGGTGTGAAAGTATAATCGATGCGTGGTAGAACCCATGCTTGCCGAGAGTGACGTTCATAATGATAATCATTCAATAACGAATCTTGAACTTTAAAATGATAAAAACGCATATCAAAATGGTTTTTTCCTGCAAGACCATTCAGATAGATCTGAGAAAGTTGTGTAGGATTGTTATAGTTTTCAAGTTTATAAGCACGACTAAAATGCCGATCTGATTGTGCAAGAACGTCCCATCCATAAGTCCAGTGTGAATTAATACGAAAGTCCCCTTTTGTTGCCAGCATATAACGATTTTTATACTGTGCATCAATTGTATCATTATCAAATTTATGCGGTTTCATTTGATATATATAAGCAAAGCGAATGTTATAACGGCCCGTTTTAAAACGTTGACGCCATTCCCCTTCGGTTAAAAGCCCTTGTTGGGTATAAACCGTAGAAGAAAGTGTGAAATCGTAATGAGGAGCGAGATTCCAGAAATAAGAATTCTTTATCCCCATGCCGAGATCATTGGTATAAAAAAAATGAGGAGTAAGCAGACCGCTAGCACGTCTGACCGTTGGATCATAAAGTTCAAAATTTGGAAATTTTATAATCGGTACGCCCAAAATTTCAAAACTGCTATTTTCAAACCGAATTTTTTTGACGCTATTATTCCATATGATCTTTCTTGCTTTAATTTTCCACAGGACGTCTCTATCTGGTTTGTAAGAGCAAGGTTCACAGGCTGTATAAGTTGCATTTTCAAAAACTGTTATTTGATTGTTTTTACGTGTAGCATTTTGGGCTGCAAAGTGAACATTATTGGCTGTATCAATACGTAAGGCGTTTACAAAACCCTGGCCAAGATCTTTGGTCATATCAATTTGATTGGAGTAAATTTTATTACCATCTTTTTGAGTAATTTCAACATTCCCTTGTGCTATAAGCCGTCCTGTTTTTTGATTGTAAATGATTTTTTGAGCGGTAACTTTATTGCCATCATATTCGATTTGGACATTCCCTTGTGCAGAAACAGTGTTTTCATCACGATTGTAGATGAGTTCATCCGCAGAGAGCAAAAGAGGACTTTCCGGATTTTGAATGCGACTTTGAGAGGGGGACATAAGGCTTTGAGCGTGCGCATAATAAACCAGAGTTCCCCCTAAAATAATCCCCATAACACTTTTAAAAGCGAGAGCACTTAATTTTGTTAAAATGATTTTCTTACCTGTTAATGCTTTCACTTAGCTATCCTCTTTATGAAGTAAAAAAGAGATTCCCAAGAATAAAGCAATAACAACAGGTGTCCAAGCTGCGATAACTGGTGGAATATATCCAGCATTACCAAAAGCCTGAATGAGTACGGAAATAACATAAAGCATAAACCCAGCTATGACACCACCAAGAATCAACGTTCTAGATTGCCCAAAACGTGTAAAATTTAAAGATACAGTTGCTGCAATGAGAGTCATTGCCACAAGCAATGCTGGTAATGCGATCAAAGATTGTAAATACATATCAAAATTATGAGCAGAATAGCCAAATGAACGTGCAATCATAATTTTTTGGGGCAATTGGTAAAATGAAATAGTCGCAGGATTCACTAAACGTTCCGTCAAAAATTCAGGTTTTAGATTGGTTTTTATTTGCAATACGGTAAATTTTTCAGGTGGATGTCCTATTTTATAGATTGTTCCATTTGTTAATAGCCAAGCGCCATTGGTTAATGTTGCTTTTGGGGCGTTAATCCAATTTTTTATAGTTGCGTTGTCATTGTATTGTACAAAGGTTGCATCGAGAAGAGAAAGTCCTTGATCAGTGATAAATTTAGCACCAATGGTTGTTCTGCCTAAATTTGTACGCTGGGTTAACCAGTGAATACGTGTATTATGAAGAGGTGTTAGTATATTATTATTGCGCCATTCAGTTATCATTTTTTCTGATTGAGAAAATCCCCATGCTGCAAGTGGATTAATGAGAAGAATTGAAAATAATCCCAAAAGCAAAGCTCCCAAACAAGCTGGCATAAGAAATTGCCATGCAGAAACACCGATTGAACGAGTTACCACAAGTTCAAGTTTTTTGTTAAGCGAGATAAGCGTTGCCATCGCAGAAAAGAGTGCAATAAAAGGGATAAGTTGTTGCATGATAAAAGGGATACGTAAAACAGAGAGAAGAAATGCATTTTTTGCTGTATAATGCGGAAGGGAGGATAGCTTACCGGAATTTTCTGTAAAATCGATTAAAAGAGCAAGAACAAAAATGCTCCCCCAGAAATAACAAGTTATTTTAAGGTAACGTATAAAAAAATATCGTCCAAGTGTCCACCCAATCATGATATTTTATCCGAGGAATCTTGAGATTGTGGATGTTCAAATTTATTCATTACTTTTTGAAAAACGATTTGAAGTATCTCATTAACTTTTGTGGGAAGTCCAATTTTATGATTCGTTAAAAGCATAAAAAAGACAAATATACTTATTCCTATGGGTGTAATATAAAGGAGCGGAACGTATGCAGGATCATTCTTTGCTTTTTCGGCGAAAAAATATCCTATCCAATATACCACCAAAGAAAGGGCAATGGCCGAGAAATTTGCGTAAAGACGTGCTTGTCGATGTGAGCATACATTTCCTGCCGCTGCTAATGCAATAAGTGAAAAAACGATTGGGTAGAGCCATTGTGTTAGTCTGCGGTGAAACTCAGCTCTATATTGGAGCGGTTTTCGTTGATAGTAGGGATCTTTTGGGTCAGGGTTTTGTAAATAAGAAAGAGACCGATCTTTTGGATAAAGAGTAGGTGTTTTATCACTGGGGATAAACTCCCCTAGGCTAAAGGTATATGAGCTAAATTGAACGATTGAAACGCTGTTATTTTGATGATTGACTCTTTCTATTTCACCGTTATTGAGGATTAAAAAACGACCATTTTGATTGCTTACAATTGATGCTTTTGTTGCATAATAAAAAAGGTCAGTCTTAGGATCACGCTGGTCGGCAATGAAAAGACGTTCAAAGGTTCCGTTTGGATTCCGTTCGCCAATTTCTATGTAAAGGTTATTAGCAAGTTTTTGAAAGCTCCCTTCACTGATGAAAAGACTAATAAGATCAAAATGGGCACTTGCTAGCATTTGTCGCATCTGAAGACGTGCTTGAGGAACAACAAAATTGGCTATAGAAAAGGAGATACAGGATGCAACAATAGCAAGAAGAAGAATAGGTTTCCAAACAGTACTTTTAGGAAAACCAGAGGCATTGATAACAGCAAGTTCAGAGTCTTGATTCATTGCTGAAAGGATAGTTGTAATTGCGATTACTAATGCAAATGGAATAACCAGAAAAACAACAGAAGGAACCAATGAGAGTGAAAATTGTAAGACTGTGAGGAGTGTTTGTTTACTTGTTGTAAGAAAGTTTATTCGTGCAAGAATTTGTACTGTCCAACTAACACCCACTGCTGCAATCATGACAGAGCTAAATAAAACAAAGACACGTTTCAGGATGTAGAACTCAATAATACGCATAAACTTGGAGAACACCCTCAGTCTTTAATTCGATAGTAAATATTTTACACTGCTTTCGGTTAAAATGTAATAAAATTAAAAAAAACCTTCCATGAACTGCACATTTTTACCAAATAAATAATATAAAATCGTCTATTAAGTTTTCTCTATTTTTCCATATATTATATTTTATTTTCAACTATAGTCTACCTAGAATCTAGGAGATAGCTTAAAAACTTTCTTATTAATGTGTAAATAACAATTTTTTGTCTTTTAAAAACATGTGCAAAAAGAGAATGCATCTTAATCGAAAAACAGGTTTATATCTTGAACCGTTTCCTTTGTATTAGGGATATAGAAGTTTTTTAAAGACGTTAGCTTTTTTATAAAGAATGATGAGGGCTTAAGAGGTTGGACATTTTATTCTATCATTTGACGCAGTCAACGCTGAAAGATATTTTGCCGACGCTTGTGGAGCGTGCATTGGCTCGTTTTGGAAAAGTAACAATACAATGTGTGAGTAAAGAACAACGCGATTTTATGGATACACATTTATGGGTTTATGCAGATGAATCATTTATTGGACATGGAACTGAGTGTGATCAATATTCAAACTTTCAGCCTGTATTTCTTACGACAGGACAAGAAAATCCGAATGATTCAAAGATTCGTTTTCTCATAGAGGGCGCTGTTTGTTCGGATATTGATGCTTATCAACGGCTTGTCGTGATATTTGATGGTGAAAGTGAGGAGCAGTTGAATCTCGTTCGTGCACAGTGGAAAAAATATAAAATGGAAAATCATAATTTAACGTATTGGCAACAGACTGAAGATCATCGTTGGGAAAAACAAATTTAATGCGTTTCGTATCTGTTGTTCTGATTTTTATAGGAGTGGTAGGAATAGTAAATCCAGCACTTTTTATTGTGCAAGGATCAGGGGGAGGGCGTTGGGTTTTTATTGTGGTTTTTCTTTCAGGCATGCTAAATATATGGACTATAATTAAAAAAATGAAACGCCATGATGATGATTGATCGAATTTTGCTTGTTTTATGGGGTGTGATATTGGCTTTTTTTTGCGTTTCGTGGTTGGGGACAACACATATCCTCTCAGAAATATTTACTGTCGCTTATATAAGCAATATTGCAGATTTTTTATTTTTCTTTTTGAGTGCATTGTTTGCAGGAATATTGTGGTGGAAGATACCTCAACCCATGTCTTTAAAAATGAAACTGGCAGCATTTTTGCTGCCAGTTCTTATTTTATTCTTCGTTATTATATTTTAGTTGGATATTTCATCCTCTGTAAATCCGACGAAGCAAATCAGTGAAATAAAAGAAGCAAAAAGCAAATAGTAGCCGAGATAAGACGTATCGAAATGTTGTACCAGATATTCTGCAATATAAGGTGCAAGAGATGCTCCTACAATAGCAGATAAATTGAAAGTGATAGAAGAACCAGTATAACGAATTGCTGTTGGGTATGGTGAAGCCAAAACAGCACCAAGAGGACTGTATATCATTCCCATGAGAGATAAGCCAATGACAGACATTGCAAGGACTCCCATAACTCCAGAATTTAAGAAATAAGGAATTGCGAAAGAATACATACCGGTGATGATTGTAATCCAAATCATCAAAGTTCTACGTCTAATACGATCAGCGAGTTTCCCAGTGATGACAGTAAAAATTCCACAGAAAACAGCACCGATAATTTCGACTTGAAGAGCTTGATGAAATGGCAATTGCAAATGGTTTGTTGAATAGCTTAACAAATATGTCGTGACCAAGTAAAATAAAACAAAAGTTGCCATACCAGAAAATATTCCAAGAAATAGGATTCGTGGACATTTTAAAAAGACATCTATGATAGGCACTTTGACATGTTCTTTACTTTCAAGAGTTTTTTTGAATTGCACAGTTTCATTGATTGAAAGACGAACCCATAATCCTATAATCATAAAAACAACTGAAGCAATAAAAGGAATGCGCCATCCCCAAGCTAAAAGTTCAGCGCGATCAAGGAAATGCAGCAGACCCAAATAAACAGCAATAGATAAAAACAAACCGATTGAAACGCCCAATTGGGGGAACATCGCATACCAGCCGCGCTTTTCTGGAGGGGCATTTTCTGTTGCGAGCAAAACAGCGCCTCCCCATTCTCCTCCTAATCCCATTCCCTGTCCAATACGGCATAAGGTTAACAGGAAAGGGGCAAACCACCCAGCCATTTCATAAGTAGGAAGAAAACCAATAATGACTGTTGAAAGTCCCATGGTGAGAAGAGAAGCGATAAGTGTTGCTTTTCTTCCAATTTTATCTCCAAAATGTCCAAAAACAACTGATCCAAAGGGGCGAGCAAAAAAGGCTGCTCCAAAGATCAGGAAAGATTGTAAAATGGCAACCTGATCATTTTGTGTTGGAAAAAACACATGAGGAAATATGAGAGCTGCGGCAGTGCCAAAGACATAGAAATCAAAGAATTCAACTGTTGGGCCAATAAGGCTTGCAAACAAAATGCGACGAGGGGAATTTCTGTTGTTTTTATCTTGCATTTCTAAGTTTGTAGACATGAATAGAATGTCCCTTTCAGTGTATGACAAATCAAATGACGAATTAACTAACTATAGTTATAAAAATTTCAAATCAGTGTCGAGTCAATATTATGACGTTTCCTCTATATTAGAACAATGAGTATAGACTGATGAGCATGAATGAAGTGTTCTATAAATTATATAAATTGAATAGCATAAAGGCATTGCTTTAAATTCTGTAGAAGATGGAAATACGTAGCCATAAACGCTGTTCTCATTCATATTGCTGTTTCCTTTAAAGTTTAATGCTGTTTTTATCTCTTGAGGGATCAGCCTTATTGGTAGATCAGTGTTTATTGTCTCAAAAATATTTTCATAGATGTAATTATAACACTTTTTAAGCGTATCTAAAAACGAATTAAATCTTTTGGTTGTGCATATATTTTAAAACACATGGTGTATATTTGATCTGTCAGAGCTTAATTCATCGAATGCTTCGTTATCTTAAAAGACATGAGGGTGAGCAACACTGTGTTGTTTTGGTCTGTGCACTTTTTTCTAAATGGGGGATTTAATTTGGAATGATGGAGTGTGAATAATGCAACGCAAATTGAAATTAAGTTTTTGTGCATTAATGACCAGTGTTTTTTTTGTCAAGATTGCGAGTGCAGATGGAGTAGCGACACCAAAAGAAAAGTTATTAACACCAGTAGATATCAGTGAACATCTAGAAGAGACAAGAACATCGTTATCAAAAGTGAGGGGGGTAGAAGAAAAAAAAGGGGGATCAAAAAGGATAGAGAATAAACAGACAGTAGAAGGAAGTAAGTCTTCAGAAGAGGAAAGGAAGGAATTAGAAAACCTATTCTTTGAAGTTCTCACAAATTCAATAATAAGCGATGGTGCTATTGTCTATATTACTAAACGTGACTCTGAAGGTTTTGAAATAAATAGCTTTAACTATGAAGATGCCGGATATTCCATCAATAATACGGTTCAAGAAGGTGGAAAACTCTACATTGATGCAGCAAGTGTTAGCAGGGATACGACAATTGAGAGTGGTGGGATTGAGTTTGTCCAAAACTTGAGCATTTCAGAATATGCTACTGTTAAAAAAGGGGGTAAACAAATTGTTGAGAGTGGTGCAAATGCTGAGGGAGCTAAAATCTATGGTGGTGAGCAGATTATTTTTGGTAAGGGGATCCTTGGGGATGGTTTGTCGCGTAAAGATAAGGAAAGTAGTGCTTATGGCACTGAAATTTATGCGGCAGATGGAATGCTAGGAATACAAAGTGTCTATAGTGGGGGGATGGCTGTTGATACAAAGATTATGAAAGGTGGTGTCCAGAATCTTGATGGTAAAGAGAATTTTCATAATAGCTTCTTAGAAGATGCTGATACAGCCGATACAGAAGATGAAGATTTTACAATTAATGAAGGGGCTTTTGCACTGAGTACCGAACTTTTTAAAAATGGTATGCAGAATATCTTTGCAGGAGGGAATGCGAGTGAAGTCACTTTATACGATAGAGCTATTCAGAATATATATGATTCTGGATACGTGGATAATCTAACCATTAATCATCAAGCAAGGTCATGGGCTTTTGCTGGTGCAATATTAGATAAGGATACAAATGTTCATGATTTTGGTAGTCTCTATCTTTATGCTGGGAATGGTGAAGCTGTTACGGAAGTAGAAAATCTTAATTTAAATGGAGAAGATAGCAAACTATACATTATTGCTCCTGAAGATAACAGCAAAAAACCTCACGTTAATATCCAGAATTTAACTGGAAGTGGCAGAGTTATTTTTACGTACTTAGGGACTAATAAGCATTACTCTAAGCTTAATATTGATGATCTTTCAGGTTCTTTACATTTTGATTTTAATGTCAACTTTGCCAAGCATCTTAGTGATTATCTTGTCATTAAAGAAAGTGGTTCAGGTTATCACACAATAAGTGTGGCTGATTCTGGGCGTGAAATTACAATCCCTTCCCACAAAAAGCTTAAATTAATTTCTGATCGCAGTGGAAATGCTCATTTTACTCTGACAAACACATTTGGTGAAAAAATCGGAACTGTTGATGCCGGAACCTATCGATATAGTTTGAAACATAGAAACAATAAGGGGGCTGGTAAAATTTGGTATTTAGATGCGAATTATGCTCTTGATGAGACAAATATCTCTTTATTTTCTGATTTTAGCTTACAACCATCTGCTATAGCTTCATTATCGAAGGATCTCACAGAATGCACAATTGAAAAGGGGATGATTGTTACGATTGCTGATCCTAGCTTTGATAGTAACGTTGAGAAAGTTGAAAGCACTGGAGAAACTTCGATTAGTAATACAGTTAAAGACGGTGGAAAGATCTCCGTTTATCACGGTGGTTTTAGCTTGTATACAACAATTCAAAGAGGCGGTACTGAGTTTGTTAGAACACAGGGTCTTTCACAGGATAGTACAGTTAAGAAAGGGGGAAAACAAAAGGTTGAAGATGGGGGGAAAGTTGAAGGGGCTAAAATTTACGGTGGTGAGCAGTTTGTTTCAGGAAAGTCTGATATCAAAGGGGAGATGGTAAGGAGTAGCGCCTATGACACTATCGTTTCTGGTGAGAATGGAGTGCGAGGATATCAGAATGTGTATGATGATGGAGAGGTTTTTAACACACAGATCATGGAAGGCGGGATACAAAATCTTTATGGAGAAGAAGATCTAGACGAGTATAGCAGTTTTGCCTTTGATACGAAGGTCTTTTCTGGTGGACAGCAACACGTTTTAGCGGGAGGAATCGCGATTGGCGTTCTTTTAGAAGGGACTGCTTTTCAGGCAATAGATTTAGGAGGTTATGTAAAAGATTTAACCATTAAGGATCAAGCACAATCGTGGTTACATGGTGGCGCAACATTGGAAGGAAAGACAACGGTTAATGATTTTGGACGAATTTATCTTTATGCTGGTGCAGAGCAATCTCGTACTGAAGTAGAAAAAATTGTGTTAAATGGCAGAGATACAAAATTGTACGCGATTTCTTCCAAGATGGATGGTGAAAGCTCTTTGATTGAGAACCTGAGTGGTGATGGCAGTGTTATTTTTACTTCTACCGTGTTTAATCCACATTACTCTAAACTTGAGATCAAAGATCTTTCAGGGAGTTTACATTTTAAGTTGCATACTAATTTTGCAGAACAGCGCGGTGATTATCTTCTGATCAAAAAAGGATCAGGTAATCACACCATAAGCGTTATCGATTCTGGTGTTGAAATTACCAATTCTCTTCTAGAAGATCAGAATTTAGTTTTGGAGCTTGATTTAATTCATGATCAAAGCGGAAATACGCATTTTACTCTGACAGATTTTTCTGGTGCAGAGACGAGTACGATTGATGGTGGAGCCTACATGTATGGCTTAAAGACAAAAGATGATAATGGGGGAAAGACTTGGTCTTTGGCTGCGTCACAAACAACTTCTGCTCCTGTAATTCCTTCTCCTCATGCGGAGTCACCTATAGATAAGCTTCCTGAAAAAGAAGAAAATATGATATTGTCAAAAGATTTTAGTATCTCTGACGTAATTGCTTACAGCATTGGCGAAGGAGGAGGAATTCTACAAAGCTCTTTGCTCGGTGATAATAATGTAGTTTATGTCTCTGATGATGGAGAGCAAGGTGTTCTTAAGAAGTCTATTAATAATACAATTCAGGGATCAGGAAGACTTTATGTTCAAGCTGGTGGTTTCAGTAAGAATACGACAATTGAAAATGGTGGTGCTGAGATTATAGGGGAACAAGGGATTTCAGAATCTACGATTATTTACGAGGGTGGAAAACAAAAAGTGGAGGGAGGAGGATCTGCATTGAGAGCTGAAATTTATGGTGGGGAGCAGCTTGTTTTCGGAGATGGGTACGTGAACGGTGGGATTGTTGGGAGCAGTGTTTATGATACTACAATTTATAGTCAAGGTGACACACTGGGACAGCAGAACGTATACGATGATGGGATGGCTGTGGGAACAAAAGTGATGAGTGGAGGAATACAAACTCTTGCTAAATGGTTTCCTGATGATGATAACTTTGCAGAAAAAGCCGGCGGTTTAGCCATAAATACTGAAGTCTTTTCAGAGGGTATGCAGCGTGTTTTAGCAGGAGGTGAAGCAAATACAGTCATTTTACGCACTGGTGGTGTTCAAGAAATCTATGCGGGTGGAGTTGTGAAGAATCTAACGATTGAAGGTAATGCCAATTCATGGGTTTCTCCTGGTGCAATATTAGGAGGAGAAATAAAAGTTCAGGATTTGGGGGGACTCCATCTTTATGCTGGAGATAATGGTCAACAAACTATAGTAGAAAACATTGAATTAAATGGAGAAGACGCTCAATTATACTCTGTTGCTTGTGGGTTTGACGACAAAAGTACACGAATTCAGCAGTTAAGCGGTGTAGGAAAAGTTATTTTTACCTCTTTTGAAGATGATTTATATTACTCTCAGCTTTATATTGATAATCTAGCAGGGAGTCTACATTTTGACTTTAATGTTAGTCTTGCAGAAGAAAAAGGTGATTACCTCTTTATTGAGAATGGGAGTGGTTTTCACACAATAAGTGTCGTAGATTCTGGTATTGAAATTGTTGATCCTTCTTCAGCAAGACTTGATTTAATTTTTGATCAAAGTGGCGGCGCATCTTTTACTCTACAAAGTTTTTCTGGTGCAAAAACTATAATGGTTGATGGGGGAACTTATACTTATGGCTTAAAACACAAAAATATTGAGAATGAAGAGGGAAAAATTTGGTATTTGACTGCAGTTTACATGGATAATGCGCCACGCAGAAGCAGAATTCCGCAGCATTTAAGTCAAAAACAACAGGTTTCTTCTCTTTCAACGATTATAACACCACAAGCGCATGCTATTAGATTGCCACGTCCAAGAGAAAACCACAGAAACTTGAGTCAAAAATCTTCAGCTTCTGTTTCTCCAATTGTTTCACCTCTGGGAAGTCAAATGATTGAAGGTGCTCCTCCATCAGTTCCTCATCCTCTTTCTGATGAAAAGCAACAAGCTGCTGTTTTAACATCTTCACCATCTTTAGCCGATCAGATGACTTTGCGGCCAAACACTCAGGAACAACCTTCTCCACACTTGAATGAGAAGCTTTCAGTTTCTGACTTTTTAACTACGCCTTCTACAGATGCGGTATTGTCTATGTCTGTAGCTCCAGCGATGGTGTTTCACAATGAAATGCAAACCGTACGTATGGGAAGAGGAATTTTAGATAAAAGTAAAAAGAATACGGCTTTATGGACCTATGCGATCAAATCTAAAGAGAGTGTTGCTGCAGAGCATATAGATTTTAAGCTAGATCAGACCGGTATCGTTTTAGGAATCAATGGTTTAAACGAATGGGAAAATGGAGATTTTTATATAGGTGGTTTTGGCAGTTATGATCGTGCTCGTGTTGCGCATGCACGGGGGGGGACCAGCGGTATAAATACTTATGGCGTTGGTGCTTATGTCACTTATTTGGATCATAGTGGATGGTATCTCGACGGTATTTTAAAATACAATCATTATCAAAATACTCTGAAAGCCGTTTCAACGAATGGCTTAGGGATTGAAGGAATATATACTCAAAGGGCATTGGGAACTTCCTTTGAAGCCGGTTATCGACTTCAGACGTCACAGAGCAGTTGGCTGCAGCCTTATGGACAATTTACATGGTTGCGTGTTGAGGGTAAAGCAATCAAGTTATCGAATGACATGAGAGGTGAGATGCGTCCATTTACTTCATTACGCAGTGAGGTTGGCTTATCTTTAGGATATGAATTTGGTTCTCGCATGGCTTCTTCATCACTTGCGTATATTACAGCCGCATGGTTACGTGAGAATAAAGATGATAATCAAACGTTAATTAATCAACGCCATCCATTTACCACGGACTTATCGGGCAATGCGGGTAAGTTAGGGATAGGTTTAAGCAGTTTGGTGAGTGAGAAATTAAAGTTATATGGTGAGGCCCATTATGTTAAAGGGCGTAAAACAAAACAGTCCCTTCAGGGTATTTTAGGTGTACGCTATAGTTTTTAATTATATGGTTATTTTTTAGTTATCTTTAAATGTATGATTGTTTAAAGGTCTTTAATGAAGGTTCAGAAAACAATTTTTCAGAGCATGCAGCTTCGCTTTTCATGATAAACTGTATACCCTTATATACTTGATTATGCATTACTTTTTTCTTTTATAAGAAAACTCCGAGGAAATGCTAAAGAAGCACTATAAAAACGCTCTTATATTCTTGATCAAAAAAGTATTCAAAAAACTGTAAAGAACAGTTTTTTATGAGATAAGAAGGATTTTTAAGAAGGATTATTGCAATCTAAGGTTGAAAATATATTTTGTAGAGCTAATTACGTTTGGTGTCTATGCAGACGTGAAGGGGGAGGATATGGCGATACAATATAAATGGAAACGAAATTTTTGGATACTCATGTTGAGCAGCTGTTTTGTGCATGCTGCTTCTGCAAATGAGGGGGGGGCACCGCTTTTTTGTCAATCTTCAAGTTATGAAAATGACAAAGTATTTCACAATCAATACAATGAGGATATGAAATCAGCAAGATGCATCCTTGGAACCTCTCATGATGTCATGGTTAGAACGCGCAATGAATTAGACTTTTTAAAAAAGCCTAGCGATTTTACTATGGATAAGGGTTCTAGAATATTCGTGAGTCAACAGGCGCTTGACAGCAGTCATCGTGACAATATTGGATATAATACACAAGAACAAAATACTGCGTTTCTTAAAAAACCTGAACTTATCTCCATTAAAGATGGGGCCCTGCTAGAAAATTATATCCTTGATAATGAAGGTAAAGCATACATTTCAAATGATGGTGAGATTGATAGTCCTGGGCGATCCATTAATAATACAGTAAAGAATGGTGCAGAGCTTTATGTGTATGCAGGAGGTCTCAGTGAGAATAGTAAAATTGAACATGGTGGAATTGAAAATGTTGAGGCTTTAAAGGGAAAACAAGGACTTTCGAAAAATGCTGTTGTTAAAGAAGGCGGACAACAAAGTGTTGGAAATGGAGGAAAAGTAGAGGGGACTAAAATTTATGGTGGTGAGCAACTGGTTTTCGGGGAAGGGGATGTTGGAGAAGAGGTTAAAGGGAGTAGTGCTTCTCATACCGTAATTTATGGTCAAGATGAAACACTAGGCCAACAAAAAGTATATGATGGGGGAAAAGTTTGGAATACGAAAGTTATGCGAGGGGGCGTACAAGAGATTGGAAAAAAATCTCAAAGTGCAAAAAATGGTGGTTTTGCGTTTGATACAGAGGTTTTTGGTGGTGGTAAACAGCGTATCTTAAAAGGTGGTCAGTCCATTGGAGTTACTTTAAATGAGAACGCTATTCAGGAAATAGAGACTGATGGATCTGTAAAAAATCTAACAATGAATGATGAAACAAAATCATGGGTGCATGCTGGAGCGACATTAGAAGGCAAAACACAGGTAAATCATTCTGGGCAACTTCATCTTTATGCTGGGAATGATCAACATCGCACTACAGTAGAAGATATTATTTTGAATGGAAAAGATACAAAACTGTACTCTATTACTAATGAGTTTGATGGAAAAAGCTCTTTGATACAAAAATTAAGTGGTGAGGGGAGTGTTATTTTTGCATTTACTGGTTCCGATCCATATTATTCTCAGCTGCATGTGAATAATCTTTCAGGCAGTTTACATTTTGCATTCAATACTACGATTGCTCATAATCGTGGTGATTATCTCTTGGTTGAGAAAGGGGCTGGAAATCATACGATAAGTGTTGCTGATTCTGGCGTTGAAATCACGGATCCTTTTTCAAATAAACGTGATTTAATTACGGATCAAAGTGGTGGAGCGAATTTTACGCTGACAGATCTTAAGGGTGAAAAAATTAACGCCATTGATGGTGGAACTTATATGTATGGATTGAAAGAAAGAAAGGATGAAAATGGAAAAGTGTGGTTTTTATCGGCAGACCGTCTCAGTGGGCCAGAAAACTCTATTCCAGATCCAACAAATCCTTTTTTTCCTGGTGAAACATCAACGACTCCCTCTACAGATGCAGTGTTAACGTTGTCCGTAGTTCCTGGACTTATTTTTAACAATGAGTTGCAAATTATACGGAATGGTAGAAAAATTTGGGACAGAAATAAAAAAGATATCGAATTATGGACTTATGCAATTAAGAGTAGAGAACGCATTGCGACAGGCCATACACACTTTAAACTTGGGCAGACAGGTTTAGTCTTTGGTGCTGATCAGTTGAGTGAATTAAGGCATGGAGATTTGTATGTTGGTGGTTTTGGAAGTTATGATCAAGCACGTGTTTCTCATGCACGAGGTGGTGACAGTAGTTTGAGCTCTTACAGCATTGGAACTTACGCAACTTATTTTGATCATCGTGGATGGTATATGGATAGTGTTTTGAAATATAATTATTACCAGGATGATTTGAAAGCCATCTCAACGAATAGCTTAGTGATTCAAAGTCATTACAATCAGTGGGCGATAGGTGGATCATTTGAGATTGGTTGTTATTTTGAACCGGCACAGAATACTTGGATGCAGCCTTATATCAAGCTAACAGGTTTGCAGGTTGAAGGTAAAAAAATAAAACTTTCCAATGGAATGATTGGGGATCTAAGCCCATCAACTTCATTCCGCAGTGAAGTTGGATTGACTGCAGGACATGAATTTTTTGTGAATTCAGAAACTTCATTAACAGCTTACATTATGGCTGCTTGGTTGCGTGAGAATATAGATAATAATTATACGACAATTAATAACCAGCATAAATTTATCACGGACTTATCAGGCAGTGCGGGTAAATTGGGAATTGGTTTAAACGGTTCGGTCAATGATAAACTAACACTTTATGCGGAAACATACTATCTAAAAGGACATAAGATTAAGAATGCTCTTCAAGGTATTTTGGGATTACGCTATAGTTTCTAAATATGTGTGTACACAGCTGATTAACTTTATAAATGTCATTGTTTTGCAAGCTTAAACAGATAACGCTTAGCTCTGTCTTCTCGAGAGTATAGAGATCTTACTCAAAGAGTAAGGAAGCTTTTATACTCTCTTTTAAGATAGGGTATTAATTTATAAAGGGTGTTCATTGTTTTGCATGTTGAATGAGAGTTCCAAATATCGTAAGATTCTCTTATTTCAAATCTGCTCCATGTTAAATTAATCACAACCATTTTTTACACGTCATAAGCGGGGAAGCTTGCGTGGATAAAAATTGTACAAGAGAGAATTAAAAGTACCTCTTATAAATTGCTTCAAGTATAAAAGAGTGTTGTGTTGCAGCATTTTAGAGCTAGAAAAGTGCGTGATGGTGCCGGTTTGCTTCGCCATAAGCATAAAGATGATGATGCTCATAGATTTACCATTATATTATTCATGGTCGACGTCGGGAAATGGGCTTGGGGGCCTTGAGAGATATCTATTTAAAACAAGCGCGTGAATGTACACCCCAATGGCGTTTTATTTCACGTGAAGATGGTGCCCCATTAAAGGGCACGAGCATTTTTTTCATCCATAATTCCAAATATGCAAATTATTCCTTGAATTCAAGTAAACATTTTGAATTTTATTCAGTTTTTCTGCCTTAAGTTAGAGTTTTTTAGTGGTTTATAGATCAGCAACTTATAGTTGTTTAGATTAAAAAATACACTAAAAAATTGTATTTAGACATAATTAAAACACATTATGATACAATCTAAAATGAGCTACCTACGTAGCCGTGGGATATTTTTCTAAATAATTGAGAATGGAGTGTGGATAATGCGGTATAAATACAAATTAAGTTTTTCAGTATTGATGATCAGTAGTTGTCTTGTGCAATCTGCAAGTGCAGTTGAGAGTAGGAATAGAGAGCTAACGATAGTAGAAGATGTTGGAAATGGAGCAGAGATACCAAAAGGTTCAGCATTGATTACAAATAATTTTCCCAATAGTAATAGTAAAATTGGAGATGGCAGTGTTGAGATTGTTGAAAATGGAGCAACTTCTATAGGTTCCACTATTAAAAAAGGGGGGATGCAAATAGTTACGCGTGGAGGAAATGCAATAGATGCTAAAATTCTTGGAGGTAAGCAGTTTGTTCATGAAGAGGAAAATCTTGATCTTACAAGCGTGGAGAGAAGAAGTAGTGCATATGGTACCACAGTTTCTGGTGGGAGTGGAGCAGTTGGACAGCAGAATGTGTATGATGAGGCAGTGGTTTGGTATACGAAAGTAGGAAATAACGGAGAGCAAAATCTTTACGCGAAGCAAAGACAAGAGGGGGGAAAATCGATGTCTGCTGAGATTTCTGGGAATGGTAGACAACACGTCTTAGCGTTAGGAGAGTCTTATGATACTACTTTGAAGGGGCAGGCTATTCAAGTTGTATATCCTGAAGGGTTTGTGGATACTGTAACAATTACTGATTTTGCTAGGTCATGGTTTCACTCTGGTATTCAAAAAGTCGTTGGAGAAATAAGGGTCAATAATCATGGAGAACTTTATTTGTTTGCAGGTGATAGGACAAACCATATCACTAAGAAAAAGGTTCCTATAGAAGGAAGAGTTGATGAAACAATATTTGAGGTTGGTGAACGGAATATAGGAGAAAAACCTCAGATTGAAATTGAAGACTTAGGGGGACATGGAGGAACGGTTATTTTTACTTCTATTCCGTATGATCCACGTCATATTTCACTTCATGTTGAGAAACTTTCAGGGGATTTGCATTTTCGATTCAATATGAGTGCTACATGGGATACGAGTGATTACCTGACGATTGGCGATGGCTCAGGTAATCACAAAATAAATGTTGCAGATTCTGGTACTGAAATTACAGGTTCTCTCTCTCAAAGGAATAGTTTTGTTACTGAGGTTCCGTTAGTTACCGATAGAAGCCCAGATGGAGGGGCTAATTTTACTCTGTCGGATCTTTCAGGAAAGGACATTACAACTGTAGATGGTGGAACCTATCAGTATCAATTGCTGAAGAGAGAAAGATGTGCTAGTTCTAGTGGTAGTGCTACAATTTGGTATTTAAGTAGAGCCTCTGGAGGCACGACACATTCAAATACTGAAGCACAGTGTGTGAACAAGAAAACGAAGGTTCCTCTTGCATTGTCTGATCAAAGGGCTTCTTCTGGAGGAAAAAAGGCTGGTCGTCGTCCATCTAACAAAGAGCAACCTAAGCCACGGCCTCCACGTCATTTAAGAGAAGCACAGAAGGTTTCTAGCGTTTTGGTATCTTCTTCTCAGGAAAATCAGACTCGTGTAGTGTTACCTCCATCAGTTCCTCATCCTCTTTCTGATGAAAAGCAACAAGCTGCTGTTTCAACATCTTCACCATCTTTAGCCGATCAGATGACTTTGCGGCCAAACACTCAGGAACAACCTTTTCCACACTTGAGTGAGAAGCTTTCAGTTTCTCACTTTTTGACCACTCCCTCTACAGATGCGGTATTGTCTATGTCTGTGGCTCCAGCGATGGTTTTTCACAATGAAATGCAAACCGTACGTGCGGGAAGAGGAATTCTAGATAAAAGTAAAAAGAATACGGCTTTATGGACCTATGCGATCAAATCTAAAGAGAGTGTTGCTGCAGAGCATATAGATTTTAAGCTAGATCAGACCGGTATCGTTTTAGGAATCAATGGTTTAAACGAATGGGAAAATGGAGATTTTTATATAGGTGGTTTTGGCAGTTATGATCGTGCTCGTGTTGCGCATGCACGGGGGGGGACCAGCGGTATAAATACTTATGGCGTTGGTGCTTATGTCACTTATTTGGATCATAGTGGATGGTATCTCGACGGTATTTTAAAATATAATCATTATCAAAATACTCTGAAAGCCGTTTCAACGAATGGTTTAGGGATTGAAGGAACATATACTCAAAGTGCAGTGGGAACTTCCTTTGAAGCCGGTTATCGACTTCAGACGTCACAGAGCAGTTGGTTGCAGCCTTATGGACAATTTACATGGTTGCGTGTTGAGGGTAAAGCAATCAAGTTATCGAATGACATGATAGGTGAGATGCGTCCATTTACTTCATTACGCAGTGAGATTGGCTTATCTTTAGGATATGAATTTGGTTCTCGCATGGCTTCTTCATCACTTGCGTATATTACAGCCGCATGGTTGCATGAGAATAAAGATGATAATCAAACGTTAATTAATCAACGCCATCCATTTACCACGGACTTATCGGGCAATGCGGGTAAGTTAGGGATAGGTTTAAGCAGTTTGGTGAGTGAGAAGTTAAAGTTATATGGTGAGGCCCATTATGTTAAAGGGCGTAAAACAAAACAATCCCTTCAGGGTATTTTAGGTGTACGCTATAGTTTTTAATTTATAGGGGTATTTTTTGATTGATTTCAGTGTGTGAGGGGATTTTCAAACCTATATATGAAATGTCTAGGTTCGCCTTCTTAAAAAAATAAAGTTTTCATAAAAGGTATATATATTTTTACGTGTTGGATTTTTCTTATAATTTTTTATTGCTTAAATGATAATTTTGATGAGAGGCATTTGGGAGTATAAAAGAAGCTTCAACATTTTCTGAGAGGTGGGTACACTTTTTTATTGAAGTTTTTTTTACAATTATTCTCCATTTTTGAGAATTTGTGTAGATTTTTGCAGAGTCACTTGGCAAAGGGCTGCTTGCTCGCTATAGAAATAGCCAGAGAATGTTATCAATGAAATAAAGGTGGTTAAATGGCTTTAGAGCGTACTTTTTCGATGATTAAACCAGATGCAACACGTCGTAATTTGACGGGTGCAATTACGAAAATGCTTGAGGATGCAGGATTGCGTGTTATTGCATCTAAACGTGTTTGGATGAGTAAGCGTGAGGCTGAAAAATTCTATGCTGTTCATAAGGAGCGTCCTTTTTTTAGCGAATTGGTGGAATTTATGTCTTCTGGTCCAACAGTTGTACAGGTTCTAGAAGGCGAGAATGCAATAGCTAAAAACCGTGAATTAATGGGGGCTACGAATCCTAGTGATGCAGAAGAGGGAACAATTCGTAAGGTTCATGCTTTATCGATTGGCGAAAATTCTGTCCATGGATCCGACAGTGCTGAAACGGCAAAAACAGAAATCGCCTTTTGGTTTCCTGAGGTAGAAATTGTTGGTTAATAAAGCGTTTATAATAATAAAGCGTATATAAGAAGCAAAAATCCGAAACACTATATTTCGGTTTTTTGCTTATAAGATTATAGATTTTTTTGAAAGCAGGTGGAGCATTAATCGTTTTTTTTAGCTTTTAATATTGCAGCTGCTTTTACGAAAATATAAGGACTATTTACTCTTTTCTGAAGAGTTTTTATCTACGTACTACCCTTACTTGTAATGTGCAAAAGAAGTAGTTTTGATTGATTGATCGTGAATAGATTTAAAATAAGTAAGCCTTACGGGCTTTCTTCTTTCGTTTAAGGGCAAAAAGGTAAATTATCATTATAAATCTTACATATTATTTCACAAAATAACGTGCTTTAAACCCGCACGAAAATAATCCCACCCTGTCCACAATGTAAGGAGGGCAGAAATCCACAGCATCGTAATGCCAAACTCTACTGTGTAAGGGAAAATTTTATTACCGGCTGGTCCAGCTAAAAGAAAGATAATAGCAATCATCTGTACAAAAGTTTTCCATTTTGCAAGACGAGAGACAGGAACACTAACTTTTAACTCAGCCAAATATTCACGTAATCCTGATACAAGAATTTCTCTGCAAAGAATGATAATAGCTGCCCATAGTGTCCACCCAGCAATGGTACTGTCTGCGGCAAGCAAGAGCAAACAAGCAGAGACGAGAAGTTTATCGGCAATTGGATCTAACATGCGACCAATATTGGATGTTTGTTCCCAAATACGGGCAAGGTAACCGTCAAGAAAATCGGTAATAGATGCAATAATAAAAATGGAAACAGCAATCCAGCGAGTGATATCACTTGATTGTAGTCGCCCTTCTAAAAAAAAGCATGCAACAACCATTGGAACAGCAACAATTCGTGCATAAGTTAAAATATTTGGAAAAGAAAAAGTATGATTTTTCATGGAGCCATTTTTAATTCTTGAGAAAGAGAATATACTTCCTAAACGTAACAAGGCAAAGGTTATGAAACAAGCCTATTTTTCATGAAAATGGTTATGAATTTTTTGTGCAATTGTCATAGAGATTCCCGTAACTTTTTTTAAATCTTCAAGTGAGGCATCAGCAACAGCTTTGGTACTTCCAAAATGATGAAGCAACGCACGCTTTCTTATCCGACCGATATTTTCGATTTCATCAAGTTGATTTTTGAATGTTGTTTTTTTTCGTTTTATTCTATGCGTTCCAATGGCAAAACGATGAGCTTCATCACGCAAACGTTGCAGAAAATAAAGGATAGGATCACGAGGGGGAAGTGTAAAGGAGGGGGCACCTTTTATAAAAAATCGTTCACGTCCTGCATTACGGTCAACACCTTTAGCGATTCCAACAACTGTGAAGAGGTCATTTAATTGTAATTCAGCAAGTATTGCATGTACACTGTTGATTTGTCCTTCACCTCCATCGATTAAGATAAGATCAGGCCAGATGGGAAAAAGATCATCATCTTTTATGTCATGACTTCTATTGGGGAGATCATGCTCTTTGATAAGGCGTGAAAATCTTCGTTTAATCACTTCTTTCATCATGCCAAAATCATCGCCAGGCGTAATATCTGTTGAGCGAATATTGAATTTGCGATATTGATTTTTAACAAATCCCATGTGACCAGCAACAATCATTACACCTACAGCATTTGTTCCCATAATATGAGAATTGTCATAGACTTCTATGCGGCGCGGAGGAAAAGGAAGTTGGAATGTTTCAGCAAGACCTTGAAGCAATTTTGTGTGGGTGGCTGTTTCAGCAAGCTTATGTTCAAGTGTTTCATGCGCATTGAGATAGGCATGATTAACAAGATTTTTCCGTTCACCTTGTTTGGGTAGAGAGAGAGAGACTTTGTGATTTGCTTTAAGACTAAACGCTTCTGTAAGAAGTGTCTTTTCTTCAATTTCTTCAGATAAAAGGATGCTTTTGGGAAGTGGTTTATCATCATAAAATTGGGCAAGAAAACTTGCTAAAATTTCAGTACGGGAAAAAGAGGGATCTGCTTTAGGAAAATAAGCACGGTTTCCCCAATTTTGCCCCATGCGAAAAAAAAACACTTGAATACAGGTCATTCCTTCTTTTTGCGCAATCGCAAAAACATCCGCTTCTTTTATCGTTTGAGGATTAATGCCTTGATGGCTTTGTATGTGAGAAAGGGCTGATAGGCAGTCACGATAGGAAGCTGCTTGTTCAAAGTCAAGACTTTCTGCGGCTTTATGCATAGCTTGAACCATATCGTTTTTAACAGATTGATCTTTTCCCGAAAGGAATGCTTTTGCTCCTTTCACCAGTTCTTTATAATCACTGTCACTAATTTCATGTGTACAAGGTGCAGAACATCGCTTAATTTGATAAAGCAAACAGGGGCGTGTACGGTTTTCAAACACTGCATCGGTACAGGTCCGTAATAAAAAGGCGCGTTGTAAAACATGAAGTGTTTGTGTTACCGCACCAGCAGAGGCAAAAGGACCAAAATAATGGGCTTTTCGTGTTCGAGCACCACGATGTTTATAAAGTGCAGGTGCTCGATGATCATCTGTAATCATAATATAAGGGAAACTTTTATCATCACGCAGGAGTACATTAAAATGTGGACGCAATCTTTTGATCAGATTGGCTTCTAAAAGAAGAGCTTCTGTTTCAGTGTGGGTGACAATAAATTCCATATGATATGTTGCACGAATCATGCGCGTAATACGATTATTATGTCCTTGTTCACGTGTATAGTTTGAAACACGTTTTTTGAGATTACGGGCTTTGCCAACATAGAGAATATCACCATTTTCACCAATCATCCGGTAAATCCCTGGCTTATGCGGAAGGTGTCTAACAAACTCTTGTATGAATTTGACACCTTGGAATTGATTTTTCTCATTACTTTGATTGGCATTATTCCACGTAATGTTAGAGAGAAAAGAAAGTTTTTCTCGTTCATTTTGCGAACAATTTATATTATTTTTTAGGACCATTCCGTTTATAAGAATATGTTTTTTGTTTAATATATGAAATATTCTTTTCTATAAATAGCGCATTATAGCATAAGAATATGATTTTAGAGTACCTATTTTCATAAAATATGAGAGGTGTTATTTAAGACAGCTTTATGAATTCACTCAATTTATTCGTTAAAATGGTCAAAATAGAAAATCCATCATGATAAGAGCATAAACTTTCTCAAAAAGAGAAAAAATTAATTCACGCTAATCGTTATTCGTTTATCATTATTATATGTTGATATAATCTAAAAAAAATCAAAGAGTTATAGCATTTAATACCTTTGTATCTTAACCACGATATTTTCATTTAAGGAAAATATAGAGAAAAATCTAACATAATAAATGTTCTTTTTGAATCCACTTATGCGTTATTTGGGCATTTTCATCTTGTCCCAGACGATTGATAAGAAAGGGGCTGAGTTTTTTCATTTCTTCTTCCAAAAGATAGGGAGGGTTAATAATAATCATACCACTTCCATTCATTGTTGGTGGACTTGAACTTTTTCGGATACGCATTTCAAGTTGTAGAATCTTAGGAATTCCGGTTTGATAAAGAGCGTGAAGAAAACTTTCAATTTCTTTGTCATATTTAACAGGATACCATAAAGCGTAGATTCCTCCAGAAAAGCGACGATAGGCTTTCGTTAATCCCTCAATAAGGCGGGAAAACTCTCCAGTTTTTTCAAAGGGAGGGTCAACAAGGATAAACCCACGTTTTTCTTTTGGTGGTACATGAGCATTTAAGGAAAGCCAACCATCTAAATGCAGAACTTTTGTCTGATAATCTCCTGCAAAGTTTTTTGCTAAAATATGATAATCTTCATTGTGCAATTCTATTGCGGTGAGGCGATCTTGTTTTCGTAATAATTGACGAATAAGAACAGGAGATCCAGGATAAAACATAATTTCTTTTTCCCCTTTATTGAGGGCATCAATGATATCATACCACGGACCAAGAAGTGTTCTTAAATCTTCTGGGATAGGAGTTGAAAAAAGTCGTTGGACACCTTCACGCCACTCTCCTGTTTTATGTGCTTCTAAAGAAGAAAGGTCATAAATACCGATTCCAGCATGCGTATCTATAACGCGAAAAGCTTTTTCTTTGCGTTTGAGATATTCTATAATGCGGGTGACAATAATGTGTTTAAAAACATCAGCAAAATTGCCAGCATGATAAATATGCCGATAATTCATGGAGTAAACTCTATCATATGTATAACTGTACCAGATTATTAGCATAGAATAATAGAATTGATATCCATAAAAATACTCTTGTAGAAATCAAACAATGCCCTCACCCCCAAATTATACACTACAGAAAAAATATTAATGTCATGGGAGCATTTATTCACAGAGCTATTTTTATATAATGAGATTAATCGTTAAAATTTTAATTTTTTTATATGAAAGATAGACAACAAACATTTCAATAGAGATATTTATGTTGTAAGAGATTTTTTTATGATCGCGGTCTCTTCCAGGAAGACTATAAAAAACACTCAATTAACGAGAATATTAGTGAAGTTTGTTGAAAAATTGAAGGGTATCTTTCAAATTCATTCATAAATTTGCTTGTTTAAAGATTAAAGAATTTCAAATGCTTGATAAAAACATTGTTACATTTATAAGTTTTTTAGAAAGCGTAAAATTATGGATAGAGCAATAAAGTGCTGGTGTTATAGTGATGGATTTTTGTAAAAGTGTGAATGAATCTCATTGCTTTAAGCAGAGCCAAAGCTTTACATTATACACGCTAAATGGCTAGGTTATTGTGTATGATGCTAAAATAAAACTTTTGAAAATTGATATGTGCTCTGCAAGCGATCTCAATAAAATGAGGAATTTTAAACTAAAGTAAATAGGTTTATCTATCTCTAACACTGTATTATCGAGCGGCTTTATAAGGTAATCTTATAAAAAAGGCTAGGATAAGAAATTCTTTTTACATGGATTATGCTTCGATGCCATGCTTTTGATTGAATGTAATTTTCTATTAATGCCCATTCTGGTTTCAATACTGAGATAGGTTAAACACATGATATTATGAGAATGCATGCCCAGAATCCGGAGACTTGTAATAGTTAGAGCATGCCGTGGTTTAGAGAGCTGGTTATATGGAGGTATTTTACTAAATAAAGGCACAAGCTGGTACCTTTTTTATTTTTTAGCAGTATTGCCATACCTCTTGGCACTTGAGTTGGTTCATAAAGTGCATTTTTACTCTTTCCGCTAATAGTTTTTATTTATACGCCAGATATTTAATTGAATGCGATGATGGCTCATATTTCGTATTGAATATGGAATAATGGATGATAAAATTCCTACCCCAACGCAAAGAATAAATGTTGTGCGTAAGATGATAGTTTTTGAAGAGACTGATGATGTGTTAAGAAAGTTTTTTAGAGATTTTTCTTTCTGAATTTTTTAATTGAATACGTAAAATGTTTTACAGCATGTTATGATCTTTATCAGTAAAGGATAATTTGGCGGAAATGTTTGTAATGATACGTACAACATTGTTAAAAGGAAAGACACTGGATACAGTATTTGCAGGAAGATGAGCC
Organism: Bartonella sp. AP58NXGY; assembly: GCF_042195785.1. Taxonomy (NCBI): domain Bacteria; kingdom Pseudomonadati; phylum Pseudomonadota; class Alphaproteobacteria; order Hyphomicrobiales; family Bartonellaceae; genus Bartonella; species Bartonella sp. AP58NXGY. The sequence continues at coordinate 254,675 of NZ_JBHIOY010000003.1, forward strand.
GTCCAAGAGATCATATGAAGTTTCTTTAGAAAAGTTTTTAAGCCTTTTGAACTTTATAGGAAGTGGTTTATAATTTTCGAATGGTTTATATTATAATGCCCTAAAAGGGATGAGAGGATAAAAGATTCTTTTGCACTAAAAGGCGTGTGATTGCTTTTAAGTTGAGAAAAAAATATATAAGTAAAATACATGGTATTTGATATATTCTTCAGAGTAAGCATGCACAAATGAAATCAAATTTAAAAGCATAGAGTTAGAAAAATGGGTAATATTTTTTCACCAACGCATTTAATTGTAATTTTACTGATTATATTTGTGCTTTTCGGGCGCGGTAAAATTTCTGAATTAATGGGTGATGTTGCTAAGGGAATTAAGGCTTTCAAAAAGAATATGAAGGAAGACGATGACAGCATTGAGGATAAAGTTGAAATGGCAGCTACTTCTCAAATGATTGATATAGAACCTCAACAATCTCAGCCGTTATCGGTGAAACATGTAACTGCACGCAAAAAGGCTTCTTCTGCCTCTAAAAGAGGCAAGGCATCTATTGCTAAAAAACAGCGTGTCAAATAACAAAAACGTTATCATCATTGTGCATTATTTTTTACGGGGAAGTCGAGTTAAGAGATGTTTGGGATTGATGGGCCGGAGTTTGTCGTAATCTTACTTGTTCTCATTATTGTCGTTGGACCAAAAGATTTACCTAAAATACTAAAGGCAATAGCAAAGGTAAGAGCTTATGTGTGCTCAACAGCAAATGAACTTCGTTACCAGTTTGATGATGCAATAAGACAAATTGAGCTCGATAATTTGCAAAAAACATGTTCAGATATTAATGATCTTAATCCAAGCAAGAAGTTGACGGAGACTTTTGATCCCATACAGGATGCAGTAGAGGATATCCATGATAATTCTGATGTTAAGGCAACACATCATAAATTAGAAAAAGATGAAGAACTTTGGGCGTGTGATCAAAAGACAACCAATAAAGATGTGATAGTATCTATTACACCCTATCATTCTGAAAGCATTTCTGTCGTTTCTAAAGATAAAGAAGATGTATCATGAATGTTAAGAAAGATGAAGTTGATGCCAGTATGGCAACACTTTTAGAACATTTAATTGAACTTCGTCAGCGCATTATTGCTGCCGTGGTTGCATTTTTGATCGCTTTTATGATGTGTTTTCTTGTTAAAGATTATATCTTAAATTTTTTACTATGGCCGTATCAGTGGGCAATGAAAATAGCAGGGAGTAATCCTGAGAGTATTCGTTTGCAATCAACACAAGTATGGGAAACTTTTTTAACAAAGATGAAACTTGCGGCTTTTGGGGGGATTATTTTATCTTTTCCCTATACGGCTTTTCAGTTTTATAGTTTTATTGCACCAGGGCTTTATAAAAATGAACGTATGGCTTTTTTACCCTTTCTCATTGGTGGTCCTATTTTATTTTGTATTGGGGGAGCGTTTGTTTATACTCTATTGGCACCAATAATACTATGGTTTAGTCTTTCACAACAATTTCTTCCAGATGTTCATTTAAGAATAGATTTTATAGTGCGTATTTCCGATTATTTGAGCTTTATGACATCATTTATCCTAGTTTTTGGTTTGATTTTTCAATTACCTCTTGTCATCAGTCTTTTAACAAAAGTTGGATTTTTAACATCTCATGATTTGGTATCTAAACGAAAATGGGCTATCTTGCTTTCTTTTATTATTGCGGCAATAGTAACCCCTTCGGATTTTTTTACGATGTTTGCAGTGGCTTTACCAACGATAGCACTTTACGAGATCTCAATTTTAATTGCTTACGGTATAGAAAAGAGAAGAAAATCCGCTTAAGAAAATTGTATAATCTTATGCGATAAGAAATGAATAAAAACAATATAAATGAGGAATTTTGATGCTTGATATTAAGTGGATTCGTGAAAATCCTGAGAAATTAGATAAAGCACTTGTAAACAGAGGTCTTGAACCACAAGCTGAAAGGTTAATACAACTTGATCTTGCACGTCGGTCGCATGTTGCTAAAGTACAATTGGCGCAGGAACGTCGCAATGCTATTTCAAAGGAAATAGGACAAGCTTTAGCTGTATCTGATCTACAAATGGCTGAAGGCTTTAAAGCTGAAGTTGAAGAGATTAAAGTCTTTCTTTCTTCTGCAACAGCGGAAGAAAAACAGCTGACGGAGAGTCTTGAGAAAATTCTTTCAACTCTTCCAAATATTCCATTGGATGATGTTCCGGAAGGTAAAGATGAAAGTGATAATGTCGTCATTCGACATTTTGGTACACCTCCAACATTTAATTTTACACCAAAGGAGCATTTTGATCTTGGTCAAGATCTCAAGCAGATGAATTTTGAGCGAGCTAGTCGTTTGTCTGGAACACGTTTTACAGTGCTTTCAGGGGCGTTAGCACGACTAGAACGAGCATTAGGACAATTTATGCTTGATGTGCATGTGAATGAGCATGGTTATACAGAAGTCTCAGTACCTCTTCTTGTTCGTGATGAGATTGTTTACGGAGCAGCACAATTGCCGAAGTTTGCAGAGGATCTTTTTCAGACAACAGATGGTCGATGGCTTATTTCTACTGCAGAAGTACCATTAACTAATTTGGTTAACGATGAAATTCTTGAAATATCAGATTTACCACTGCGATTTTCTTCTTTGTCTCCTTGTTTTCGTTCAGAGGCGGGAGCAGCCGGTCGTGATACGCGCGGTATGTTGCGTCAGCACCAATTTTGGAAGGTGGAAATGGTCTCGATTACCAGTGAAGATCAGTCTTTAATTGAATTGGAACGTATGACGGAATGTGCAGAAGATATATTAAAACGGCTTGATTTGCCTTTTCGCACAGTGGTTCTTTCTACGGGAGATATGGGGTTTGCAGCACGTAAAACCTATGACATCGAGGTTTGGCTTCCTGGTCAAGAATGTTATCGTGAAATTTCTAGCTGTTCAGTTTGTGGAGATTTTCAAGGTCGTCGTATGAATGCTCGCTATCGTACAGAAGGTGATAAAAAATTGCATTTTGTTCATAGTCTTAATGGTTCTGGTACGGCTGTTGGCCGTTGTCTTATTGCCGTACTTGAAAATTATCAACAAGCTGATGGATCCATTATTGTTCCAGATGTTTTACAACCCTATATGGGAGGCATGCGTTGTATTACTGCTTAATTTTGCGAAAGGAAAGACAATATGCATTTATTGCCAAGAGGTGATGGTATGCAAATGCAAGGTTTAGCCATTTTAAAGGAAGTGGTTTGTAGGGGTGATAAAAGTGCTCCTCCATTAGAGATTGAATAATACTATGGGGCAAAATGGTATTTTACAATTTCGTGAAGAGTTGGCCGCTCTTGTACTGAAAATGCGTAGCAAAGGCATTGATGACGTGCGATTTTTTTCGGCATTAGAAAAAATTCCACGTCAACAGTTTGTTTCTGCCCCTTGGTTTAATAGTGCTTATGATAATAAAGTTATTCCCCTTGAGTGTGGTGAATATATGGAACGTTTGGAAGAACAACTCTTAATTCTTTCGGCACTATCGTTGAAAAAAAAGCATCGTGTCTTAGAAATCGGTACGGGATCTGGTTTTTGTACGGCTCTTATAGCCTGTTTGAGTGACCGTGTAACGACGATTGATCGTTATAAAACGCTTGTTGATTTGGCAGGCCAAAAATTTCAAGCTTTGGGAATTGAAAATATTGTTGTACGGCAAATTGATGGAAGTCATAGTGTGACAGGTTTGGGGTCATTTGACCGTATTCTTATTTGGCCATCGCGTTCTGATGAACCCAAGGAATTTTTAGAACTCTTAGCTGAAAATGGCATTCTCATTCAGGCTATAGGGCCTGATGAAGGGGTACAAACGGTGACGCGCTATACAAAAATTGGGAGTCGATTTGAGTGTTTAGAACTTTTTCAAGTGCGTTATCAACCTTTTATTAAAGGTATTGCGGAGATACTTTAAATTTTAAAATTTAAGAAATAGCACAAATTATTTCACCTTTTTATTTTACGTTAAATTCATTTTGATATTATATAGAGATATTTATGAATAAAATATCTCATTTTAACTCTTCGGTAATTTAAAAAAGCTTTAATGGAATGAGTTGAGTATTGATGAGTGGGCAAAACTATGTATTTAAGAGCTTTGGATAATATTTTCCGGCATAAATTTCAGAGAATAACTTTTTTAGCGGTGGTAACTATTGTTGCTGGTTGTAGTTCTGGTACGCAACGTTTTTCCGCTATGTCCTCTCATCGTATGTTATCTCATCAATCAAATATATCTAGCACTATACCTACAGATCCGCGAATGCTATCGGACGGTGGTGATATGATACAGAGTACTGAATTGCCACCTGTGGAACCAAGCGATGATTCTTGGCGAGATGACAGTTCTCCTTATAATTCTCCACAGCAAGGTAGGACAGCTTCTTTGGATGGTCGCGTTATGGGGGCACCTCCACGTAATCTTGGAACACTTTCTCGTTCACAAATGGATAACTCTCCTGTTTACCGGCGGAATTCTTATATTGTCCAGAGTGGAGATACACTACTCAGTATTGCACGACAAATAGGGGTCAGTGTTGAGGCATTAAAATTAGCAAATGGCATAAACAGCAATTCCATTTATATTGGTCAAGTCCTTGTGGTTCCAAGTAGGCGTACATTCGCAACTTCAAATACGCGCAATAATAATGATTGGGCGGCGTCAACAGCAGAATCTTCATTCCAATCTCAAGTTACGTCCTCTGTAAAACACAAAAAGGCTTCTTCTGTATATAAAGCTCCTGTAACAATGTTCCCTTCTGCAAAGATGAACAGATCAAGTTCTGAGAAAAATTCTTCTACACAGATGATGCGATTGGACCATGAGACTGGTTTATCAAGTACTGTCACGAATACAGATAATATTATGACACCGCAGGGTACAGGAATTTCTAAGATGCGTTGGCCAGTACGAGGGCGTTTATTAAGCCAGTTTGGTCAAAAAAAAGGAACAGTAATGAATCGAGGAATAGATATTGCAGTGCCTGAGGGGTCATCGGTAAAGGCGGCGGAAAATGGTGTCGTTATCTATGCGGGAGATGGATTAAAAGAGCTTGGTAATGTTGTTATGATTCGACATGAAAATGATATTATCACTATTTATGGATGTAATAGTAAGCTTGTTGTTAACAAAGGACAAAGAATAAGACGCGGTGATGAGATTGCTAAATCTGGTGTTTCAGGAAATGTTAAAACGCCACGTGTCTATTTTGAGATGCGTAAGAATTCATTACCTGTTGATCCTCTTAAATATTTAGAAAACTAATTTATGGGTTAATTTGAGAAATTTTATAGTTTATAGAAATTTCATGAAAAAATTGATTTTTTTACGTAAAATAATACTGCAGCAGAAAAAATCACTGGTTTAAGGGAAGCCGTTTGTTGAGTTTATTAGATATTATCATCTTTGTGTTTATGAAGAGATAAGGTGATAGTATCATACTGTTTTCAGCTTCTCAATGTTCCAACTGCTCTTGCATTTATAGGGGGTACGAGAATGAGAAGGGGGATTTTACGCTTTTCTTAAATAGTTTTTATCTACAGGTTCATTTCACGTGTGTGACGTACAAGAAAATCATTTTGATGAATTCAAAGGGGATAAAATGAGAGAGTTTTACTGTATTTAAGTCTTTCATTTGATATCAAAAACGATGAATTATCTCTATAACTAAAGGTTTTTTCCTTGGAAAAATTGGTTTGTATCATTTATTGAGTTAGTGAGAAGGCTTATATTGTAGAATATATAATAGAGGGAAATAAATCTGTTTTTTTTAAGATTTTTCTTGTTGTATTCTGTCTCTTAAGGATTTATTGCATTTTGATAAAGCTGAGATTCCATCATGTGGTCATTACTTTTTATGATAAATTCTTTAGGAAAGTTTTTCTGGATCGGAGTTTTATTTTAATAGAGGGGGAAATACCTGAAGTTTAACTATAGGAGATAAAAATGTTTATTACGAACGCTTATGCTCAAGTTGCAGGCGATGTTCCCGGTGGATTTTCATTTGTTAGTGCTGTCCCGTTCATTTTAATTTTTGCAATTATGTATTTTTTTATAATTCGTCCACAGCGTGCACAAATGAAAAAACGACAAGAAATGCTTAATGCAATACGTCGTGGTGATACAGTTATAACGGGTGGTGGCATTATCGGCAAAGTTACGAAGGTTCACGATGAAAGTGGCGAATTAGAGGTTGAAATTGGTGAGAGTATGAATATTCGTGTTCTTCGCTCAACATTGTCTGATGTACGCGTTAAAGGTGAACCAATTGCAGAAAAAAAATCAAAGCTTCATGCTAAAACAAAAACACCACAAAAGTCTAAATCTAAAAAAACAGCGAAAGAAAATGTGAGTGTATCTAAAGAAAAAAAAGCTATATCAAAGGAAAATAAGGAAAATGCATCTTAAGGTGGCGTTGTAGTTTATTACATTTTTTAAAGCATTTTTATAAAAAGTATTGAAATATAAAGATAGTTTCATTGAAGGAGTAGCTTTTATAGTCGTTACAGAAGATGGTGTTTTTCTTTAAATTATTAAAATAGTTGTTTTATTTATGGAAGATTACGGAAAATTTTCCTGTCCTTTAAACAACATCATTATTTTTATAAAGAGATGTTTTTTATTTTCGAGTAAATAAGCTGAGGAAATTTTTTAAAAGATAGATTTATTTGAGCATATAGCATTTAATCGCGGTTTGTTGTCAAATTTTCATCTATTTGTTGTAGGAGAAGATTAGGGAGTATATAAAAATTTCTAATCTCAATACTCTTATAAGCGAGGGTTAACATATCAATGTTTGTATCAACCTTCCATTAACTTTTGTGGTAAGAGGTAAAAGGCAGTTGGACTTTCAAAAATAAAGGGTGCTTATTCATGTTCGATGCAATTCAAATTCGTGAGGCGCATTTTCCGAGTCGGGCACCTATTGATGCTTATGGAAATGGTGGATTTCGTTTTGCTGATATGTCTCATAGAGGTTCTATTATTTGTGTCCCATCAGGTATTTATGGCATTGATATGGCAGGGCCTATTCCTACTCAAGGGGATATATCTCGTGTTTTAGAAGAAGCATCTGAAATCGAAGTTTTATTAATAGGTACTGGAATTGAATTATTGCGATTACCTGAAGAGTTACGGGTTCTTTTATGGGAAAAACGTATTTCATCTGATACAATGAGTACGGGAGCGGCTGTACGTACATTTAATGTTTTGTTGGCTGAAGATCGCGCTGTTGCTGCATTATTATTTGCGGTAGAATAAAGTATTATTTAATAATAAATTGCTCTAGTTCATTATGAAAAGTTTTCATAATTATTAATTGGATGAATTTTATGATCAGTGCATTTTCTATAAAAAGATAGCATTGTTATCCATTCAATCAAGAAGTGTTTTGCGTTGTTTGTTCTTCTAAGTTTTACTGTGCATGTTACGGTTAGTTTTTAGCTGTTTTTACTACGAATGAAAGTTTTAAGTCCGATAAGACAAATTTTATCAAAAAAGTTATTTATTTAATTTTTAAAAATTTCTTTCTAAAAAGAAAAAAGTAATTGGAGCAAATAATGAAAGAACGATATCAATAAAAATGCTTTTATTATTTAGAGAAATGTAAAGCAATACCATTAGCTATGAACAGATAAGTATTTATAACGATCACATTAATATTAGCAAAAATGTGATATGATTTATGTAGAAAAATCTGTAAAAATTATACTTTATCCGATTTTACAGAATTATTTGATCACTATAGTAATATTATTAAGTTTCGCACTTTAAAGGCTATGATTGGTGATATACGAATAAAGAATCTAAAGAAATTATTGGCTCGCAGTTTACAATTTCTTATCAAGATTCTTTGAAAAAACAGAAATTGATGACGAGGAAATATTTAGCCTTTATAGGGATTGTGTAGGGATTTTTGTTGACTATAATTTAACAGATAGAGGAAATGGTTTAGCAAAACTACAGTAGCTTGTTATCAGTAGAGCTAATTTGGGTGTGAAATTTTCTTTTGATGACTTTCAACTTCAGGATGGTGAATGTTCACACTATTTAAAGATATTCTTTATGACGCAAGTAATTTTTATGAATTTTGCGAAAAAATATTAAAGTTCATGTGAAATAGTTTTTTTGTGTATTGGTTTTATTTAAAAAATTATAAACACTAAGTTACCGTTTTTCCGTAAAAATGTGAATATTATCATTATTAGAAAAAGTTAAAACATATTAGAGAATAATAATTGGGGGGAGTTCATGAAAAATTTTATATTATCTGATCTCGAAAAATTAATTGATAAATATAGTGATCGTATCGATTTTGGCCCTACCATTGATGATATACAGATTAAAAAGGCTGAAGAAACTATTGGCTTGCCATTTACAACCTCTTACAAAAACTGCCTGAAAAATTTGGGAATTTCAGAAATTGGTTGTGATGAAATATTGACCGTTTATGAGGACAGTGTAGGGTCTCCTGTTGATTGTATTCCTGCTGGTGATATTGTTTATCACCACTTACTCGATATAAAAAATGGTTTAGCTAGGCCACAGCAGCTTATTGTTTGTGAAAATACTTTTTGTGAGATACTTTACTTTGATTACTCTCAATTTCAAGACGGTGAATGTCCACTTTATTTCAGGTTTCCAGCTGGTGCTTCATATTATTACGCAAGCAATTTTTATGAGTTTCTCTATAAAAGAATTAAGGTTAATTTTGAATAATTTTTTAAATATGAGGTTGAAAACAGCTGTTGAATAAAAAATGGAGGAGATTGATTGGTATGCGCTCTTTCATCATTGAATTCGTTGAGAATGGAAGTGCGTCATGATGCAAACCAAAGATGTAACAAAAATTTTAAAAAAACTTGGTTGGGTACCCTATCGCGATGATATAGGTTGTCACCATGCTTTTTATTATTTATCTGATCGTTTTGTAAGCATCGACTACGAGGTAAAATATGGGTGGAGGGATAGAAAGCTTATGCTAGTAGCAAATCTCAGTACTATCCCCTATCTTCTTGCTTGGGAATATATTAGGGGTAAGAGATTTTGCTCTGAAAGTATACTTTTTTCAGAAGATAGATATTTTGATGTTAAAATGAAAGACCTTTCTGAAAACCGTATTCAGGAGTCCTTAAACAAAATAATCACATGGGCAAAAACACAAAATATTGAACAAAAATTACACCAAGAAGCTTCCAATGGTAGCTCTAAAAGCTCTGCTGTTGCTCGAGTTTTGCTCGGTGATAGAGAGTCATTAAAGTCTTGTAGTCCTACATCAAATTTGAATATATTAGAATTTTCTGATTACAAAACAACAACATGGGTTGAGCGTCTTCTTCTTTTTGCACAAGCCTATAAAAAGGGCGAGTTGGATGATATTTTGGTGTGTATAACACCTCAAAAGCGGCTAACGAGCCTAACAACGGTAACCAATATTTTAAAAGTTCATGGTTGGATTGCAACAGCCCCTGGGAAAATGTGGTTAGTTTTACCTGATCGTTTTGTTAAATTTCATTTTGATTTGTGGTATCTCAATGATAAATTAAATGTCTATAAATGATAAATTAAATGTCTATATTAGTGCCATAACGTCTACAGAAGAGCTTTCTAGAGCCTGCTGGTATATTCATTATGGTAAAGCTTACGAACTTGTACGACCTGAGAATATTTATCCAACTTTTACCAGTCTTGGAAAAGGTCTTAATATTTGTTTTGATACACCCACAAAGCGAGAACTTATCAACATTTCTGAGCGGGTAATTCAGTGGGCTCGTACTCAGGATTTTGAGGCAGAAATAAAAAAAAGAGCGCCTATTCAAACATATCTTCAAGCATCTGGTTCTTGCTCCCATATGATCTGGCATTTGGCTTGCTTAGCGTTGACGGGTAAGATTGAGGCCTTGAAATCTTATCAAAATTCTCTTGAAATAAACAAGGTTGCTCAATATGCGACAAGTTATTCTCTCTTTAGCTGTGTTAATCGCGCTGTTGAATTTGCTGAAGAACATTTTATTCCGTGTAGACCTAGTGAAAAAGCAAATTTTATAGGGCGGATGATGTTTTACTTCATGGTATCGCCTTTGCTTTATAGAGTGATAATAAAACCTTTCACCTTGATTACAAAAGCATTTTTGCACATGGTCAGTTGGATTCGATCAAAAGCACGAGAAAGCTTTATTTCGAGAGTATTACGATTTGGGCAGATGAAAAATTCAAATGAACAAAAGGTAAAGGATATTATAGGTTCGCAAGATTGGATTGTTCTTAATACCATTGTTGAACAATTAAAAACGATGGGTTGGACAACTTACCGCGATAAAAACTACAATTATAATGCTTACTTTATAAGCAAAGACTGTCTTATCAACATAGTATATAGTCTTGAGAGGGAAGGCAAAGAGTTGATTATCACATTCAAAGCTTCACTTTCAACGCTTAGCTTCTCTACTATTTATCGAGATATTTTTCCAACGAGATCTCAATATACGTCCATTAAAGAGGCGGAAGATATATATACAATCTCTGATATTGCTATGAAGCAAGGAAAATTGAAACAGGTTTGTGCAGACATTTTTGAGTGGGCTCATCAGCAAAATGTACAAAAAATTATCTCTGATTATGCAGTTTTATCGCCAAATAATGAAGCTGATCTTGCAGAGCGCCACCTTGTTGCCCTTATTCTCATGGGGGATGTTAAAACGCTCAAATTTTATAAAGAGAGTTTTAGAGTAGGAAAGCATTTAGATTTTTCTATTGCGTCTAGATTAGGTAAACTCTTAGTCATAAGAATAGAAAAACCACACCTTGCTCCTACGCCTGTAATTTGTATTATTTTATTTTCAATCGCTTTTCTCATTGGGAATATACGCGGCATTTGATAAATTGCTTCATTAAAGACGCTATTGTAATAAAGCCATTGCTTTGTAAAGGGACGATAAAGACTTTGAACTAAACAATTATTTTCAAATTCGGAAATTTTTCCTCTTAATAATTCTTGCTTAACATGATACGTCCAACTTATTTTGCTTTCATCCGTATTAACAAAATCGTTTACAGCTTTTGTACGTGTTTTTCGGTCTTCATGTGTATAAGCACCATTAAAACGTTCCACTTCGTTGTTATAGAAGGCAATCATATTACTCATGTTCTTCGCTAAAACTTCACGACTTGAATTGTAAGCCCAAGCGTCACGATTGGTTTTTAGACCACATGAAAACGTTTCAAAGAGTTTTTTACCATGATTTTTCTTATTACCCAAAGCTAAGAATGTTTCAAAACTGTTATCACGTTGATGTATCCAATCACCATATTCGTCTGGTGTAATCATTTGCCAGCTTTGTTTACGAGTAATACCACCAACACTACCAAAGTATTGAAGCATCTCAAGTTTTTTTTCGGTGGAAAGATTATCTCCAATATCATGATAGTAAATTTTACAAGGTCCAATAGCATTGGGATTTTTGATAAACAAGGTTACAGCAATACCGGT